>JBCCFC010000288.1:0-11878 GCA_039029935.1 Chloroflexota bacterium | reverse complement strand
TTCTTTTTTTTTTTTAAAAACAAAACACCACACCCCCCTACTGGATACTTAATTTATGTGGCACAGCCTTAGCGAATAATCTCCCTTGCTTGTGCTAATAGCCCCTCATCAACCGCTAACCCCAGTGTCTGTGCCGTTTGATAGTTGATATATAGATGAGGGTCCACAAAATCAACGGATAACGTGGCAGGGTCAACCCCATCCAAAATTTGGTGTGCCAGCGCTGCTGCAATGTGACCCGACTCAAATATATCATCGGCATAGGTCAACAATGCTCCCTCTCGTACCTGTTCCGGTGTATTGGCAATCAAAGGGAGGTTGTGCGTTTGGGCAAAGGCCATCAGCGTAGCAAGGCTCTCTTTGCTTTGCATAAGCGGATCTGGCGAAATCTTAATGGCATTAAAGCCCAACTCATCCACATGGCTCAATCGCTCAATTTCCGCAACCAACGCTGCGTGTGAATCAATGGGCGTTTCAACCAAGGCAATGTCTAGCAGATCGACGGCCTCACCAGCTGCACCCAACGCAAGCTCAACAGAGGGGTATTCTGCCTGATACGGCATCCAAATGCCATTGAGCGTCGGCATCATCTCATGTAAAAAGAGGATATGCTTGCCGATTAACCCCGCCAACAAACGGGTCACGCCTGTAACATTGTCACCGGGTTCGCGAAAGCTGGCGATCACGCCACTCCCAATTGGGTCCGACACAATCGTAAAGACGATGGGAATCTTTTGCTCGGTGGTTGCGGCTTGTGCTTCTTGCGTGGCTGCGGTTGTGGTTGCAAAAATGAGGTCCACCTCATCAGCCACAAACTGCTCGGCGATGGATCGCATCCGTGCCCGATCCCCGTTGGCTCTTTGAACATCATAATGAATGGTCTGTCCCTCAACATAGCCAAAGTCAATCATGCCTGCCTGAAACCCATACACAGCATTGTCAAGGGTGTCCAAGCTCAAGATGAGCCCGACCCGATAGACTGGCGACGTGTTGGAGGGGGCGTTTAAGGATTTGCAGCTACTGATGGGCAAGACAAGGCTGATACAAATGACGGGTAAAATGACAGGTAAAATGATAGACAGTACGCCTCGCCTCTGGCGAAATTTATGCTGCCCCATGATTTCTATCCTCTGACTCTAGGGATACTTTTATCCCTTTCAATAGGGTCAATATATCTATCTCTAAGGCACAGGCCAGCTTCTGCGCTGTCTTTAATGTCACATTTTTATCTCCTGACTCAATCCGCACCAAGTAGGTCTTGTTCATCCCCGCGCGTGCAGCCAACTGTGCTTGTGTCAAGCTATACGCCCGCCGCACAGTGCGCACACTATGACCGAAACGATAGTAGATATCTTGTGTTTTTTGCTGTGTGGTTTGCTGATTGATTGTCTGCATAATTTATCCCCTTTTTAGAAAAATTCTTTCGATATGATTGTTTTGTTTATTTAGGCATGAATGATGTATATAGAAACAAATCACCTATATCTAAATATTATTGGTATGATAAACTATGTGCGTCACTCGCAATGTCACTGAGTTCGTCACTGGGATCGTCACTTTTATCGTTAAATTTGGATCATCAACAAAGAAATAGGTAATTCTAAGCGTAACATAGGCATCCTGCCTGTTAAGACCTGCATAGAGGCGAGATGCCCACGCTGAATAAATTCTTGACTAAGACAAAAAAATAAAAATAAGTCAATCAAAAAAACTTAGTTGAGGATACTCTGCATACGTCACTGTCAACGTCACTGAGACCGTCACTGAGGATGTTATAGTTGCTGTCAAAGTCATTAATTTATCGGAATACAGCATTTGTCACAGGACGCATTTCAACTTTTAAAGAAAATATTTGTAAAAATGGAGCACGATGTTTGCAGTTGTGTCTTGTCATTCCTGCTCCCGCCTCCGCGCGGATAAACTCGGCAGGAATGACAATCCCAGAGCAATCAGAAAAACTGCAAGGATAGTGTGGATATGATTCTGTAGAAAGTAAGAAGATGTGTAGAAAAGTAAGTACCTAGCTGTGTTATTTGATTCACACTTCCGCATCAGCCGTGCGGCTGATGCAGCGCTAGGTTTCAAGACGTACTATCAACTCGCGAAGGACATTCAGTGCGATGTTGAGTTCATGGGCGTCGACCTGCTGCGACGCTTCATTTGCCCACGGTGCTTGAACTGATTCCAGTTGCCTAAAAACGTGACTCCCTTTCTCGGTTAGTGCCAGTAGTCTTGCGCGCTTGTGTGCCGGATTGTCTTTCCACAAAAGGTAGCCACTTTTGACCATGTTGTCAGCGATTCGTTGAACGCTTTGCCTCGCCTGCCCCATTTCTCTGGCGACTTGGGCGACCGTCAACGGCTCATCCGCCATCGCAACCGCACCCAGCACTTTCCAACGTGCGCTCGACAGACCAAATTCCCCCGAAATCCGGTCCCCCTCGGACACCAGCAGTCCGCTCAGTTTGAATACCTCAAGCACCAATTCTGTGAACACTTCGCCTTTTTGAGTATGCATTATTTCAACCTGATTTTATAAATCAACGCAATATATTGAACTTTGGACAAAACCATAACTTCTTGCTAATGAACAAATACGCAAGCAGCATGGGCTTCCAGCCCATAACGGACAGGATGTCCGTACCATGTTCATTACCGCTGAATTCTCAACACAATTTCGTAGAACAGGCACCCTTGCCTGTTCGATTTGTAACTAACAGGCAAGGGTGCCTGTTCTACGGCTTTATGCTTTTCTATAAAAAATTAAAAAATAAAAAAGAGCATAGTTTAAATCTAATAATAAACCTTGAATAAAAAAGGCAACATAGTAGAGCAGATAAAACAAATATTTTTAGAGATTCTACCTCCAAAAACAATCAAATGCAAAAATACCTTCCTTCGATTCCAAACCAGTACGGATGGGCGATGGCAGGACTGGGACAATATTATTGTATAATATTTTCATCTCACATTGACAGCATACTGTCAATATTGAGTGTTGACAGTATGCTGTCAATGTGAGATAATCGTCGAAAATGACAGTATACTGTCATTTTATTCAAACCGATATTTTATGAATAAATTATAAGGAGAACAAGCATGTCTGGTTTTAGAGAACTCAGTGAAAGCGTTTCGTTGGCGCAACAAATGGAATCTACCGAGGAAGGACCAATCGTGTTGATTAACGTGTTCACGATTGACCCTGCGGATGAGGAGCCGCTGATTGCGGCTTGGAAACACGATGCGGAATACATGAAAGAGCAGCCGGGGTACATTTCCACCCAACTGCACAAAGGCGTGGGTGGTAGCCCGACCTTTGTTAACTATGCGATTTGGGAGAGCGTTGAGAGTTTTCACAATGCTTTCCAGAAGCCGGAATTTCAAAGTCGTATCGCACAATATCCATCCAGCGCGGTTACGTCCCCACATCTGTTCAAAAAGATCGCCGTTTCTGGGCTCTGCGTTGCGTAACAGAAAAGGACAGCCTACTGAGGGACTTTGCTATGAATAAAAAATTTATCTGCATAATCGCGCTCGCATTGGCGGCTATTGCCACAATTAGTTGCGTACCTATTAGTGACAACTTAAATGAAGGAGCAAGTGCTGCCACAAGCCACTCACATGAAGGAGCAAGTGCTGCCACAAGCCACTCACATGAAGAAGCAAGCCTTACCACAAGCGACGGAATTTCTTGGAAATCTACTGATCTGGGTGGTGGGATATTTATGTTAGAGGGTGAAGGAGGGAATCCGGGGGCGAACTTGGCGCTGTTGAAAGGAGACGAAGGCGTTGTCCTAATCGATGATGGATTGGACGAGGTTGTCCAGATGACCATCGCAACCGTAGAGGGTATTGCTGGTGCTCCCGTTAGTTACGTTATCAATACTCACGCTCACGGTGATCATACTGGTGGAAATGCTGGCTATGGAGAAACTGGCGCCCTCATCATCGCGCATGACGTAGCTCGTGAATCGCTGAAGGCTGACGAGAATGTGCCAGAGATTGGTTTGCCTAAGCTGACGTTTGATGAGTCAATCACGCTGCACTTGAATGGACAGACAACGAACATTTTCTACGTGCCAAATGCACACACGGACAGCGACGCAGTAGTACACTTTACGGATGCCAATGTCATTCATGCTGGTGACCTACTTTTTAACAAAATCTTCCCGTTCATTGATTTGGACAATGGGGGTGACATCGAAGGGTTTATTGCTGCCCAACAACAAATACTTGATATCGCAGATGAATCGACCCAGATTATTCCGGGACATGGCCCACTTGCCACCAAGGCTGATCTACAAGCTGCACTGGATGTCCTTATCGATGCCAATACACTCGTGACAGCTTTGGCTGATCAAGGGATGACACTCGAACAAGTCTTGGCTGAAAACCCACTTTCAGTGTATGAGGACTGGGGCTGGTTCCACATTAGTACAGAAAGAATGACGAATATATTGTATCGCTCTGCGACGACTCAATAGTTTCTGCACGGCCATCGGAAATCAGCACAACCACGAATGCATCAATAGTGGACGATACTATACTGCGCACGGTCAGTATAGTATCGTCTAATTTGAAGGACGTAATATGAACAATAATATTTCAAAACTATTGGCACTAACATTTTCCAGTGCTTTTGGTACAGGTTGCTTACTGATATCGGTAGTGCTTGTTGAAAGCTGGCGTCACATGGAGCCAGCGGCTTTTGTCGACTGGTTTTCAGCCTACGGGTCGCTGATGGGTGTTGTTCAGTTGCCAATAGAGGCTTTGGGTCTGCTTTTTACATTGATCGTTTTTATCCAAGTCGCAAGAAACAATCATGAAGCCACACAAAAGGTGTTGTGGTTTTTAGCACTTATTTTCTCGATTGGAGCGATACTCCTGCTGCCATTATATTTCGCTGGAACCAACACCATTTTAATTGATAAAACCATTGACCTATCTCAGGTTGCAGATGAAGTGGAAAGATGGGGGTTTTGGAACTGGGTTCGAACTGGTTTATCGTTTGCAGCAGCAATCATGATGCTCATCGGGATGGCAAAGGATTCTGCCAAGCCTTAGAAATAACAGGCAACTGACTACGAATGACGACGAAACAAAAAGGAGATCAAAATGAACATAGCTTTATGGGTTTTACAAGCCATACTCACCATGATATTTTTAGTCGCAGGCTTTGAGAAACTTGCAAAATCAAAGGATGTGCTAAAGAAATCAGAGCGCAATGCCTGGGTTGACTCAATGTCAACGAGCAGTATTAGATTGATCGGGATTTTGGAGATATTGATCGCGATTGGCTTGATATTGCCACACTTGACTGGCATTTTGCCTTGGTTGACGCCGCTCGCTGCCGTTGGGTTTGTTTGCACAATGATTGGTGCAGCAATTCTGCACACGCAACGAGGGGATGGGGCACAGGCGATTGTCACCAATATCGTGATGTTATTGTTGGCCGCATTTGTCGCTTACGGTCGATTTGTCCTTGTTCCTGCTTGAATGTCAATTCGACGTTGAATTGCAAACGAAACAAAATTTGGCTCAACGTTACCAATTAGGATCAAAAAAGACTTTGGAGACATAAAAAATGTTAAAATCTATATTCTATATTCTGGCAATATGCAGCATGGCAGGATTCTCAGGCGTCATGATAACGATAGGGGTGAGTTTTGGCGGCTATTGGCGAAGCTTGCCACCTGCTGAATTTTTGGCGTGGTATGGTAAGAATGTCCAGTTCGTCTCAAATGCCATTCCCTTGATTGTCGTACCCGCATTTATCGGATTAATCGGGGCAGTGTGGGTGAGTTGGTCTGTCGCGAGTGTTCGTAATCTTTGGCTTGTGAGCTTTCTGCTCTTTATTGTTGTGGCCGTCATGACTTTTGCTTATTTCGTGCCAGCAAACACAGCTTTTGCAAATTCTGAAATCGCGGTTGCCGACGTGACAGCGAAGCTAAATCAATGGGTAATGGTTCATTATGTGCGCATTGGGTTAGCTATGCTCAGTGCCATAGTTGGCTGCATCGCTATGGCTAGGCACTCGGCCCTGTGAAGTTAAAAACTGCGAAGAAGAATGCTAAAAAACATCATTTTTATAATAGGCCATACCTTAGTTTTTAAATGTGTAGGATAAATTATGAAATATATACTGTTTACCCTTACGGCTGCCTTAGTTTTTGCCTACCTTTTTTGGACTGAGAGCACAAACTACCAAGTGATAGGCATAGCCTTGGTTCTGTTATCTTTGCCGGCCATCTTTTTTTATCGCCGTAGCAGAAAAAAGCTGGAGACTGTTTCAGTTAACAATAACCGCAGAGAATTTATTGTAGCAGGGGCTATGCTAGGTTTGCTGGCTTATTTCGGTGAGTTTGCAAGGCAGCGTACATCTGTCGAAATGGTCGTAGACTCCTTGCCAAAATTGAAGCCGGTGGAGATCGACTTAAAAATTAAGCCACAAGCAACATTTTCGCTTCAAGAGCCTACTCAAATAGCGGCGATGGCTGATGGTCCGTTCTATACGTTGGGTACACCAGAGTCTCGCCTGGTTGCTTCTGAAGGCACAGTGGGTGAGCCACTGATCCTTCAAGGGCGTTTTGTTAATAAAAAAGGTGAACCACTCGAGGGTGTTGCGATTGAAATATGGCATGCTGACGGCAATGGTGACTATGATAATGAGGGCTTTAATCTTCGTGGACATCAGTTCACGAATGCCGATGGCTGTTTCGAGTTTCATACCGTTAAGCCGCTAGGCTATGGTCAACGTACGCTATCCTTTTCTGGCATAATGGGTTTCCGTGCGCCACATATTCACATTAAGATAAAGCACAATGAACAATTCCTAACGACGCAATTGTGGTTTCCTGATGATCCTCGCAATGCCGAGGATCTTCTCTTTGACGACAACTCAATCATGAATCAGGAGATAGTGGATAACACCTTGTTTAGTCGCTTCGATTTTGTCCTTTGATATACGACGGTCAAGAATTGCCGTATTGGGCAGAAAAGTCCAAGCTTGTGTATATATATGGGAAATTACTCCTTGTGTTACAAAAATTAACAAAAAAGAAACTAATAAATTTATTGTGTGGGACGCGCTAACCATGCGCCCCACATTAAGACGTTATGAATCTGAGGAGTCGTGAATATGATCAAGCTGTATAGTTTTGGAGAGAATTTGGGTGTAGCTGACTCAAGTCCATTTGTTTTAAAAATTGATGCTTATATGAGAATGGCTGGCATTGAATTTGAGTCCCTTTCTGGTTTTAATAATTTGCAAAACGCGCCCAAAGGAAAACTTCCTTATATCGACGATAATGGCGTCATTATTTCCGATTCGTTTTTTATATTAGCTCATATTAAAAAAAAGTACGGCGACATACTCGATGCTCATCTTAGCGATGAACAAAAGGCGATATCCAATCTAATCATAAAATCCTTAGATGAAAATTTTTATTGGTGCATTATGTATTCTCGTTGGTTAGAAGACGATGCCTGGCAAATCATGAAAAGCACTTTTTTTGGTAGTATGCCATTCCCTTTAAGGTATATCGTGCCTTTTATTGCAAGAAGAGGAATGAAAAGTGCCCTTATAAAACAGGGAATGGGAAAACATAACGATAAGGAAATGATGGAAATTTCAGAAAACACGCTAGGGAGTTTATCTGTTTTTCTGTCTGATAAAACCTATTTCTTTGGTGACAATCCATCCACTTTAGATGCTGTTGCCTATGCATTTTTATCGCAAGTAACAATGTCAAACTTAAACACCCCCCTTAATCAAGCATCCAGAAAATTCGATAATTTGGTAAAGTATTGCCAGATGATAAATGAGAAGTATTACCAAGCAGACGATAGTCCATAGTCAAGTCAATTAATTTGCTACGTTGGGACAACGCATTACCCGCAATAGTAATGACTGCGAAGTATCTGTATGGTCAGTTTCAAACCGTTGAGCCTTGGGTCCCGTTGTCGTATTACTATCTAAGTATTTTCTTGGGTTTACTTATGACCAAAGACAAAAAAATCACGATGAACACATTATCTGAACAACATTCAACAACCATTCGAGTCAGTTTCCTCATTTTATTATCAGGCACAATCCTCTTTTTGATGGTCTATGGCAGGTCCATCTTCATCCCCGTTGCGATTGCCTTTTTCATCTGGTTTCTCATCAACGGCATTGCACACAGCATTCAGGGTATCTCTGTTGGTGGACGCCAACTGCCCAGCCGTCTATCCATGTTTTTTACTATCTTTATCATGGCATTTTTAATGATTCAACTGGTTGGATTGGTTGTTAACACCGCCATGGATTTGGTTGCTGAAGGAGAGGTGTATCAAGCCAACATCGCCAAGCTCCTTGTCAATATCCCCCCCGTCATCAGAAATTTGGTTCCTGGTCTTGGACAAGAAGAACTCTCGGCCAGTGCGGATCAACTCTTTCTACGTGTGTTTGAAAATTTTTCGTCCTATATTTCCACGCTTGTTGCCAACTTCATCTTCATCCTCGGTCAAATTGTGATTATGTTCATCTATGTGATCTTTTTACTCTTGGAGCAAAGCACATTTGTCACCAAGATACGTAACATATTTCCAGACACAAAACAACGAGACAATGTAAACAGCGTCCTGAACTCTGTGAAAACACAGACACAGCGATACATTTCAATGAAAACAGCCGTCAGTCTAATCACCGCTGTTCCCTCCTATCTCGTGATGGTTTTCTTTGAGGTGGATTATGCGGTGGTGTGGGCAGTCCTCATTTTCTTATTGAATTTTATCCCCTACATTGGCTCATTAATTGCGGTGATGTTCCCCATTCTTCTCTGTCTGCTGCAAACAGGTGACTGGAGTCTTGGTCTTATGCTGTTGCTCTCGCTGACCGCCATTCAGTGTCTGGTCGGATACATCATCGAACCCATGATAATGGGTCGGTCATTGGGCATCAGCCCTGTTGCCGTACTGGTTTCTTTATCCCTCTTTGGCACAATCTGGGCAATCCCGGGCATGTTCCTGAGCGTTCCGATTGTGATTATTCTAATGATTGTCCTCTCTCACTTTGAATCAACAAAATTCATCTCCATTCTGTTGTCCGAAGATGGGCAATTGTATAACGAAGACCTAATCGTAGAGGTTTGATATATCAAACCCATACTAGCCCCAATTGATTGAGCAGATACCCCAATTGCTTCGGGGGGGACACGCTCACACAGAAAAACGGGCAATATACAAATCTTCTAGCTCGCGCTGCTCTGGTACATTGGACAAGAATGATGCCCGCCATTCAGGAGTTTCAATGTAGCTGGCATAGGTCTGTATCTGCTCATGGGCTAGAATCAATACTTCGTCTGCGCGCGGGTCGCCGACGGCCTGCAACAGTTTGTAGCAGATGAGGTGTAGGCGAAATGGGCCAACCTGGCGTAACAACAACGGATCACTGTCAAGATAGCGAAGACTTGGCATAATATCGGACTCAACGTATGTGCCATTGACCAAAAGACTGGACCAAGCTGCGCCAGCTTGACTAACCAATTGCTCATGCGGGGCTGGGATGCTATCCTGCGTTGGTTCAGAAAGTGCCTCTTGATAATAAGCCAACATCTGTGCATACTCGCCATGGAGATAGGCAATCCATGCCAGTAGATTGAGCGTACTAATGATCAATTCTGCATCGCCGATTTCGCGGTTAATCATCACAGCGTTCTGAAGATGCTGCTTTGCGGGTTCAAACAGGTGTTGCGCAACAAGACAGCCCCCTAGAAAATGCCCTGTCTCCCCTTCCCGAGATCGCATACCTATTTGTTGATAAGTCACCAACACATTCTCAAAATAAGACTGGGCAGGCTTGTAGTCTCCAAAAAAACTGAGTAAAAGCCCCAAGCACAAGAATCCATATGCCTCCAAATCAACATTCCCTAATTGACCACTAATCCGAACACTTTCCTCAAGATGTTGTTTTGCTTGCTCAAACACCCCTGGCCGATTTCGCCGATTGGCCCCTAGATTTACCAAAGCAACAGCCTCACCATATTTCTCTCCTATCGCTTGATAGTTTTTTAACCCCTCAAGATAATAATCATAGGCTTCCTCGATTTGCCCCTTCACACGCATCACACCTGCTAAACTGTTGAATGCAGCAGCAATGCCTTCTTTGTCGCCAAGCTGTTGCGCAATTGCCAACCCTTGTTGATAAAATGCCTGTGCCTGATCCGGTTCTCCCCTAGACATACAAAGCATACCAAGGACGTGAAGAGCCATTTTTTCACCCAGTTTATACCCAATGCGCACGTTAATTTCAAGACTCTCGTCTAAATAGCCCTGCGTTTCTTGGTACTGGGCCAACCGGATGGTTGTAACCCCCAGCTTCGTAAGGGTCATCGCTTGGCTTCGTTCATCACCAATCGTTTTATACATTTGCAGGCTTTGTTTGTAATAAGCCTTGGCCTTGTCATATTCGCTTTTGTAGTTGGCAATCATGCCCAAACCAGTAAGAATCCTGCCTAGCTCCCAATATTGCTCTAGCTCTTCGGCCAATGGACACGCCGTCTCGAAGGCATTGATGGCACCATCATAGTCATGGAACGTAGATAATGCTTCACCCATGAGGCGATAGGCTTTTGCCACAAGCAGATCATCCTCGGCCAAATGGGCTTGGGTCACGGCGCGTTCAGCAAAAACACGATAGGCGTCAAAATCTGTCACCGTGCGCGTATATCCTGCCTGCCGTAATGCAACTTCTACATGGTATTCTGGTTTGTCAAGCACGTCTACAAGCGCGGCCAGTAAGTCTAAATCTGCCTTTTGCCGCGCTGGCTGCCCCGTCAATCTATAGACCTCTTCACGCTTACAGAGGATGTCGTATTGTCTTTTGGTCGCTGGATCATCATCTGCCCAATTCATTGTAGAGGCCAACTCATAGGCTCTGGTCAAATAGGCGATGGCATCGTCATTGGCATAGTTACTGGCGGCATGGGTTCCCGCTTGATAGGCATAGACCCCCTCTTTTTCTGGATGCCCGGCCTGCCCCCAGTGAACCATGAGCTGGGCAGCATATTGTGGATCATCTGGGTAGACTTGCTCAATGGCTTGGGCGACCTGCTGATGATGTTGCTTGGCGATATCCGCGGGGATCATCGCCAACAAGCCATCACGCACCTTGGCATGTTGAAAACGCCATGTGTCATCCACCACATCTAAGACGGCAGCTTCGGCACAGGTTGTCAACCACCGTTCGAGGTGATGATGGTCGCTGAGTGCTTCAAGGATGTGCATATCCAAGATACGCCCAGCAGTCGCCGCCAATTGCAGCAGGTGATGGTATTGTTGTGGCACACGCATCAACCGCCGTTGAACAATGCCCTGGATGCCATCGGGCAGCAAAAGATCGGGGAGGGGTGCATCACCGATGTGACTCAACCCACCCATATCCTCGGCCAACAGACGAAGAACCTCGACGGCAAAGAAGGCATTGCCCTCGGTTTCTTGCTGGAGTCGCTGGAGGATATCAGGGCGTTGTCCACGCTCACCCAACATCGCCGCAGAGAGGTCGGCCATGTTGTCGGTCGTCAAACGGTTCAATGGGAGTGGCTGCATGTCGGAGAGGGTTTGTGCCAATGTGGGGTGTTCATCATCGCGATAGGAGCCAATAACCAAGAGCGTGGCCTTGTCTATCTGGCGTGTCAAATACGGCAAGACGGCAAGACCCGCTGTTGCCCAATGGAGGTCTTCCATGATGAGCAGAACGGGCTGGGTGGCCTCTGTAAACAGTTTGGCGATGGTGGTCAAGAGGCGAATCTGAGCCGCTTCCCCGTCCAACACTGGCACTGGTGGGATGGGACGGCCCAACAATGCCGTAATATCTGGCACAATCGATGATAAGACACCCGCA
>JBCCFC010000287.1:0-11882 GCA_039029935.1 Chloroflexota bacterium | reverse complement strand
GTTAAGTTCGGGTTGTTTCGTAGGGCAGATTACATTTGCTTGTAGGGTGATAGCTAGTTGGTCATTAATGATCTTATGTGTGTATAGAAGTGTGTGGCTCCAGCTTTGGTTCCAATTGTTGAGTAGCTTCGGGCTTTGGTACGTCCATGAAGGTTACGGGTGCAGAACTTGTAGGTTCCCCGGTCACAGAGCCGAGTAGCGGACTTTGCGGGTCACGAGACGCGTCGCCTGGTGAGGGATGTGTGCCTAGAGTTAGTTGAGTGTAGTGCTACTTAGGAGGTTGACTAGGATGTTGACTTTGAGGGGCTCAGGGTGTCGCGAGCGGCCTAGTTGTAGGCTGAACGAGTCTAGTGCGACGCGAGTGGCACGAGCTCTCACATTAGGTTAGGTGGGCTTCAGTGAAAATGGACCCGACGCCTGCGGGGGAGGCTTCAGCCTGTGTAGTGAGAGAGTGTGGCGGCGATTCTAGTGAGGAAGAGCCTCAAGAAGAGGAACTGGTGGACGTGCGCATAAGATGAAAGAGGGGTCGGCCGCCTCATCAGCGTCCCAAGGATGTGACGAGGAAGCCTTGGGCTGTGCCTATATCGAACACGTTCAAATGTCTGTCTTGTGACGTGCGGGTTAAGGTCCCTGCATTAGATCTACCCGTGTAATGTGGCGACTGTTACCCGAGGTTGATTCTGGAAGGGTTTGAGGATCCGACGGAGGATGTTGCTCTAGTGCACTTCCTGTGGTAGGGAAAGCATTTGCCAGGTATAGACGAGGAGTAGGTGGAACGTGTGGCTTGGTCCTCTAAGGACTTTGCGCTTAAGCTCAACCCAGACTGTTAGTAGCGTTTCCAGTTGGCAACACAGAAGGGGGATCGCTGGCTTTTTGTACCAGCGGTGAGAGCTAGGCCTGAGATAGTCGAGAGGTACCATCTGGAACTACAGCATTGCAGGAGGCATAAGCTGTACCAAGCCATGCGGGTTGACTTTTGGTGGCCACGTTTGCCCCAATAGTGTTTGGTTCGTGCGTGGAATTGTAGTGGGTGTTGCAGTGAAAGGACCTAGTGTCCTCTCACTGCCTCACTCAATCTCCCGTTAGCGTCCTCTCCCTCCTTGTACCAAACCTTTCCAGCCATTCGAAGGGTGGTCTATGTACTTGATCACTAGCCTTGAGCCCCCTCCTGAGGAAGGGTTTATTCGCTGTTTGGTCACGGAAGACTGCTTCAGCAAGTGGGCTGAGATAGTTCCACTGCGGAACAGGGAGTCTGGAGAGATTGCGGACTGGATGGTGAGGGAATTCGTGCTCCGATTCAGCAAGCCGCGTTTGATCAGAGTCAAGGGAGGTAGCGAGTTCCTTTGTGCGGTGTCTACAGTCTGTACACAGATGGGCATTACTCTTCGGTGCACTTCAACTGGTCATGCGCAACTTAAACGGCCATGTTCAATGTTTCAATAGGGAGATCAAGCGGGGTGTCAGAAAGTACTGCCATATGGTAAAAGGTACCATGTGGTTCGAGTGGCATCCTGAGGTGTTGTAGGGACTTCGCATGACTGTTAGCTGTTCACACAATCTAACGCCCTTTTTTGTTGTGTACAAGCAAGACCCCTTGCAGCCGGGCAGGCCTGTAGAAGCAGATCCTCGCTATCCCCTAACTTGGGATGCTGAGCTGGAAAAGGAGGGCGCGCTTGCAGAGCGATTGTGCAGCGTTTTTGTTGGAATCCGTCGTTCGATCTCGACATAGTTGGGTGCTGCAGATCGGTCGGCAAAGGACTACTACGATGCCACTACTCCGTACATCGTTGACGTATACGTGGCTGGGGATTAGGTATTCCGGAAGTAAAGCAGCCAAGGCACATTGGTGCCACGCATGGAGGGTCCGTTTACCTTTGTAAAATATTCGAAAGGGTTGACATCTGCGGTTGTTTTGGGATGGTTGTAAGGAGTTCAAGGGGCACGTCTCCTTGCTGGCTAGGGCCCCACCGACACACTGGCCTACCGACCTACCGAACACCAACCAACGGCCCATACTGCCGGACATCCGTCTTCTCCTGTTCCCGCTGTCGTGTATACGCCTCAAAATAGGCCAGTAGTTTCCATGGCTCTTGTTCCTGCACAGCGGTGACATAGCTGGGACGCGCCTGTACGCGTTGATACCATGCATTCAGATTGGGGTGCAATTCAAGCGGATAGTGCATGACATCCAGCCGATGGACGTTGGGTATCCAGGCCACGTCCGCCAGCGAGAAGGTGTTTTCTACCAACCATGTTCGCCCTTCAAGCGCGACATCCAACAGCCCAAATAGATCGTAATGCTCCTGTACAGCGTCATCAATCTCCGCTTTGGGAAAGCCATCCTTGGATGAATAGGTTCGCATAAAGGCGCGCAACTCTTCATTTTTGTGATTACGCAAAAATTCGTCAAGCTGCTCCGGTGTCATCGGTCGCTGGCCCTTAAAGAGAAATTCATGGGTGAGCAGTTTGAGGCCATGCTGGGCGCGGTCCGCCTTTGCCATCCATACACGTGCCTCGGCCTTGCCAGACTCACTTTCCGGCATCAGCA
Organism: Chloroflexota bacterium; assembly: GCA_039029935.1. Classification (GTDB taxonomy): domain Bacteria; phylum Chloroflexota; class Anaerolineae; order Caldilineales; family Caldilineaceae. The sequence continues at coordinate 9,334 of JBCCFC010000287.1, read as the reverse complement.
CTGTATTTGACCCGGCCCCGGTAAATTTCTCTTCGATATAGTCAATGATATCCACCGACTCGATGATTACCTGCCCATTATCGACAAAGGTAGGGACCAAGCCTTTGGGATTGATCGACTGATACTCTGGCGTGGCGTGTTCTTTGGCGGGGATATTGACAACGTGGCTGGTCCATGCCAATTCCTTTTCGGCCAGCGTGATGCGCACCCGTTGGGCGCAACTGGAAAACCCTGAGTGGTAGAGATGTAGTCCTTTAAATTGCTGGACCTCTTTGTTTTGTGTTTGAATCAATGGCATTTGTGTGCTCCTTGTGTGTTAAGTTAAGACCCCAAATATACTACAGCGGATTTAGGTTGGGAACGGATTTGAGCCTCCGCGCGATAAGGAATCCGTTCCAATCCCAAATCCGTTGTAGTATTGCGTACACAGTGTGTTATGTTTGGCGTCGCGACCATAACACAGCGAGTGGTATGTGTCAAAACAAAAAATGAGTGCAATGTCGCATCAGTACAACGAATATTGTAGTATCATGTTGACATGGATAGCATCTACATACGGGCTGAGTTCAGATCGGAGGTATATCTATGTTTGCACAAATCAAACGCTTCTTTCTCAACAGGATTGCACATCAATTGGGCGTTGAACCGCCACAACATGAGGTTGTTGTCACCACCGACATCGCCATCCCCATGTCTGATGGTGTGACACTCTATGCAAATCACTATGCCCCCCAAGACTCTGGCGATTTTTCCACCGTCTTGATTCGCTCGCCTTGGGGTCGTGGGTGGCGCAACCTGCCCTTTAGCTTTCTCTATGCCTATGTCGCCCATCGCTTTGCCGAGCGTGGCTACCATGTGATTTTGCAGGACCTACGCACGGGGGCGGATAAGCCGGAAACTGACGCGATGCCCCTAGAGAATGAACAAACTGATGGACGCGATACGCTGCGTTGGCTGACACAGCAGTCATGGTTCAATGGTAAACTAGGGTTATGGGGCGCAAGTATTTTGGGCTATGTGCAATGGGCAGCGTTGGCTGGTGGGCTACCGCAGGGTGGCACACCCATACACACTGTTGCAATGGTTCCAGCAACAACAGCAACACGCTGGTTTAGCATGGTACACCCAAGCGGGGTATTGGCCCTAGACTCATTGTTTCGGCTGCAATACACCGCCGCCGTTGCCGGGTTGCCCTTCTTCAAGATGATGGGTGCGATGATGCAACAGGAGAAGGTCATGACTGAATGGCTGAATCATCTGCCGATCTCAGAAGCCATGCAGTCTATCCCGAAAGTGGATGGGTTTGCATTTGAACGCATGATGCAGTTGGATGATTTGAATGCCCCCGACTGGCAAAAAATCGACCTCAAGGGGAGTCTACAACAGCATCCAGCCAAGGTTCATTTGGTGGCAGGCTGGTTTGATCTGTTTCTGCCTGAGCAGTTGGATGATTATCAAACGCTATACCAAGCAGGGAAACAGCCTCACTTGACGATTGGTCCTTGGCACCATCTTGACCAAGACCTTGGCTCCAATGCTATTCGTATTGGATTGACATGGTTTGATACGCATCTGAAAGGGGATAGCCTAGCCGAGAAACCTGTCACTGTCTTTGTCCAAGGGTCTGACCGCTGGCAGGAGTTGGATGAGTGGCCGCCACAGACCGATTCACAGACCCTCTTTTTGAGTCAACAAAATCAACTGGTGGCAACTTCTCCGACCTATGACGAGGCGGCTGACCACTATCGTTACGACCCCTTGGACCCCACGCCATCCCTCGGTGGTGCGGTCATCAACCCCAAGCCGGGGCAGCAAGATAATCGTGAGATTGAAGCCAGAGCGGATGTGCTCATCTATGAAACCGATGTACTGGACCAAGACCTGGAGATTATCGGCACACCCACCGTCACGCTCTTTGTCACCTCCAGCCTGCAACACACCGACTTTTTTGTCCGCATCTGTGATGTCCAACCCGATGGCCGCTCGCTCAATGTCACCGATAATCTGGTCCGGTTGATGTTGCCAGAGAATCACCAGACAGGCAAACAAGTGACTGGCAAACACGAAGTCGAGATACGACTGTGGCCGACTGCCTACCGTTTTGCCAAAGGTCATCGCATCCGTGTGCAAATTGCCAGCGGTGCGCATCCACGCTGGAACCGCAATTTGGGTACAGGCGAACCCGCTTTCTCAGGCACAGCGGCTAAAGTTGCGGAACAGGCGATTACACATGGCGCAGCGTATCCATCACGGATTGTGCTGCCCGTTTATTCGCTATCCAATAACCAACTACGACATTGATTTGTTGGCACAAGAGATGGTGGCACTCTTTGACAATGAAGAGGATAAACGCGCCATTTCGTTGTTGTTTAACTGGTTTATGCAGTTATGGAAGAATGACAAGATTAGCCGAGAAGATTATGACAAGTTAGATAAAGTCTATCGGGAAGCAGAGGAGGTGAAGACGATGTTAGAAGCAACAATTGTAACTTATAAACAAAAATTATATGATGAAGGGATAGAGAAAGGCCGTGTGACCCAAGCGCGTGGCTATATTCGTGGGTTGGTGCAGTATTGTTATCAACTCACTGGACGACAATTGGAACAGGTTCTAGACGATATCAAATGGATAGACTCGATAGATGAGTTGAATGAGTTAATCAATACCTGTCTGGATGGGAAACCATTTGACGCATTTCGGTCATTACTGGATGAAATGCTGGATGACGTATAGCGGTTGATTTTCTTCTAATAAGGCATCATTCATATGGATTACATTGATGGTCATCAATCCCTGTTGAGTGAGCACACCCCGTGCTGGTTGTCCTGCATGAGGGCATCCTGTGGGCATCTAGGTCGGCTTGGACCTTCGGGAGGTCGGCACGAACTGTTTTACGCGTCCCATAATCTCCACGCCAACCTCCCGAAGGTCCAACCTCGTGATTGTACTGCACCTGTGCTAGACGTACTCGATGTATTGGATGATACGTGTCGTGTTGGCTATGAGATGCTGGTAGAACCCATGAGTCAGACCCGACCTTCGGGAGGTTGCCATAAAATTTTGAGTCACATGAATCTATTTGTGGCAACCTCCCGAAGGTCTAGCCTTATACGCCCCTTTCTCCTTCTGCTCTGATTTACTCGCTATCAACCGTCGTTACGTCCCGCACCACCAACTCATAGACCACTGAACTATTTGCACGACCAGCCCGCACAAAATAGGTTCCCGTTTCTGGCAAGACGAATTCTTGAATCAGGGCATCATAGCCATCACTGCCCCCACCGCTATCATCATCTTCGGCAAGCATCTTGCCATTCGCATCATACAATCTGAGATAAGGGTTGAATGACCCATCTTCTGTGTCTATCAGTGAAATTGTGATGATTTGTCCCACAGTCCCCGTAAAGCGCCAATCTGGAATAGATTTGGTGGTAGCAGTGACACGAGTACCGACGGTTAACGATGGTATCTGCGCTGCCAACCGTTTGGCTTCGGATGCTGGTTCAATTGCCAAGGATGGATTCAAGGCCATCGCCTCTTCAAATTTAAGCGTTGCGCTGATGATCTCGCCTGCTCGTGCCAGTCGTTCCCCCGCTTGTTTAGTGACAGATGCAGCGATACGTTTGGCTTCGGTTTCAGGCTCAACTGTCAATGATGGGTCTAGGGCGACCGCCTCTGCAAATTTGTGCGTGGCACTCACAACGTCAACGTTACGCGCCAGCCGATTGCCTTCATGAATTGTGGTGGACACAGCTACGTCAATCGCCTTCTGCATCGGGTCAATGTCAAAGACCGTAGGCAGCATGAGCGCATCTTTGTCCAAGGGCGCAATTGTCGTAAGTGCCTCTTCAAACTTCTCTGTTGCGCGCACAGTCTCTCCCGCACGAGCCAGCACATGACCTTCTTCAACCAATGCCTGTGCCTGTGCCTCGACCATCAACGGTTTTAACTCAGTTCGGTTGGGTAATAGCCCATCATTACCGATACCAAGTTGGCTCAATTCCGCATGGGTCAAAATAGGTGCAGGTCGAGAAACTCGTACCACGCTTCGCAATAAAGCGGATTGAGGTGTTTCCCAGATGCGCACGGTGTTGTCACGACTCCCAGAGACGATATACCTTCCATCTGGGCTGTATGACACTGAATTTACCCAATCTGAATGTCCATCAAATTGGGCTACCTGTTCGCCACTGGCAACATCCCAGATACGCACGGTGTTGTCACGACTCCCAGAGACGATATGCCTGCCATCTGGACTGTAGAACACTGACTCAACCGTATTTGAATGCCCATCGAATTGTCTCACTTGTTCGCTGCTGGCAACGTCCCAGATGCGTACGGTCTCGTCACCACTCGCAGAGACGATATACCTGCCATCTGGACTGTATGACACTGAGGTTACCCACTTTAAATGACCATCAAATTGGGCTACCTGTTCGCTACTGGAAACATCCCAGATGCGCACGGTGTTGTCCTCGCTCCCAGAGACGACATGCCTGCCATCTGGGCTGTATGACACTGACCATACCCGATCTGAATGCCCATCAAATTGGGTCAACTGTTCGCCACTGGCAACATCCCATATACGCACGGTTTTGTCCTCGCTCCCAGAGACGATATGGGTTCCATCTGGGCTGTATGACACTGACAGTACAGGACTTGAATGCCCATCGAACTGCGTCACTTGATTACCACTGGCAACATCCCAGATGCGCACGGTTTTGTCACTCCCTCCAGAGACGATATGCTTTCCATCTGGGCTATATGACACTGACAGTACCCAGTTTGAGTGTCCATCAAATTGGATCAACTGCTCGCCACTGGCAACATCCCATATGCGCACAGTGTTGTCTTCACCCCCAGAGACGATTTGCCTACCATCTGGGCTGTATGACACTGACCTTACATCATCTAATTGCCCATCAAATTGGGTGACTTGCTCGTCACTGGCAACCGTCCAGATGTGTATGGTGCCGTCACCGTTTCCAGAGACGATATGCCTACCATCTGGACTATATGACACTGACAAGACCACATCTGATTGCCCATCAAATTGGGCGACTTGCTCGCCACTGGCAACATCCCAGATGCGCACGGTGCCATCCCGACTCCCAGAGACGATATGAGTTCCATCTGGGCTGTATGACACTGAGTTTACCCAATCTGTATGCCCATCGAATTGTGCCAACTGCTCGCCACTGGCAATGTCCCATATACGCACGGTTTTGTCAAAACTCCCAGAGACGATATGCGTTCCATCTGGACTATATGACACTGACAGTACATCTGATTGCCCATCAAATTGTGCCAACTGCTCGCCACTGGCAATATCCCATATACGCACGGTGTTGTCACGACTCCCAGAGACGATATGTGTTCCATCTGGACTATATGACACTGACAGTACAGAACTTGTATGCCCATCAAATTGGGTCACCTGCTCGCCACTGGCAATGTCCCATATACGCACGGTTTTGTCGACACTCCCAGAGACGATATGTGTTCCATCTGGGCTATACGACACTGTCCTTACCCCACCTGAATGCCCATCGAATCGTGCCAATTGCTTGCCACTGGCAACATCCCATATACGCACAGTTGTGTCACCACCAGAGACAATATGCCTTCTATCTGGGCTGTATGACACTGCGTTGACCCAATTTGAATGCCCATCAGATTGCGATACTTGCTTGCCACTGGCAACCTCCCAGATACGCACGGTTTTGTCACCACTTCCGGAGACGATATGCCTTCCATCTGGGCTATATGACACCGAACTGACCCAACCTGAATGTCCATCAAATTGGGTCAACTGCTCACCACTGGCAACATCCCATATGCGCATGGTGTTGTCACCACTCCCAGAGACGATATGGGTTCCATCCGGGCTATATGACACTGACCATACCGAACCTGAATGCCCATCCAATTGCATGACTTGCTTGCCACTGGCAACATCCCATATGCGCACGGTTTTGTCATCACTTCCGGAGACGATATGGGTTCCATCCGGGCTATATGACACTGACAATACTGGCTCAGTATGCCCATCCAATTGCATGACTTGCTCGCCACTGGCAACATCCCAGATACGCACGGTGTCGTCACCACTTCCGGAGACGATATGCTTTCCATCCGGGCTATATGACACTGATAATACATAATTTCCATGCCCATTGAATTGTATCAACTGCTCGCCACTGACAACATCCCATATACGCACAGTTCTGTCTTCACCCCCAGAGACGATATGCTTTCCATCTGGACTATATGACACTGTCCTTACCTTATCTGAATGCCCATCAAATTGGGTCAATTGCTCGCCACTGGCAACATCCCAGATGCGCACAGTTGTGTCATCACCGCCGGAGACGATATGCCTTCCATCAGGGCTATATGACACGGACCTTACCGGACCTCTATGTCCATAGAGAAGCGAGATGAAGGCCAGCATATCGGCACTCCAGAGGCGAATGGTGCCATCCCAACTCGCTGATGCCACCGTCTGCCCATCTGGACTGTAAACAGCGTGCCTAACAGACGCTTGATGGTGTAGATTGGGCAAAGAAAATGGTTTTTGAGATAGACTATCTCTTTCTAAGGCAATGCGCAGTGCGCGGCTGGTATTAAGATTGAGGTCTGTCATCGCTGCATCACGAGCGAGGATAAGTGGTAAATCGCTTTGGTCGTCATCCACCTGAATCAACAGTTGGCTTTGGCTTGCTAAGTTTTGTGCCAAGGCACGACGTGACTGTGCTTCGGCAATGAGCCGCTGTTCCTCAACCAGTTCTGTCTGCCGATTGGCAATCACTGTTTGAGCCTCCGCTTCAGTACGCTGTTCCTCAACCAATTGGGTCTGTTCCACCGACTGTCGCCAGAGAAAGAAGGCCACTACTGCGACCACGGCCATCAACGTGAACAATACATTAGGGATATGCCGTTGCATTTTGCGATCATGCTCTCGTTGAACCTGTGCAATCCGACTAGCTTCAAGCAATTGTCGCTCCAACGCGGTGAGATCACGTGTGCCATTCAGTCCAGCCTCGACAAGGGTTAAATCGGTTTCATCCAATGGATTGCCTTCAATGGGTTGACCGCTCTCATCTATCCACTCAACGACGCGTGTATCGAGGATACGCCGGGCGCGCTGTCCCGGTTTATCCGATTCCTCATATTGATGACGGGTCAGTGAGGCGAGGGCATCATGTGCCAAACGCGATGATTTGGGTTGGTCCGCTTGCTCGTTGCCGGGATTGAAAAGCAGATACAGTTCTTCGCATTTTTGCACCAACGGCGGAATATCACGCTCGATATGCCGATACATGTCCAGCAACTCGGACTCGGTGTGATGATCGACCGTGCCTTGCGGTGTGGTGTGTGCGGCCAACAAGTCCAGTGCCAAGCCTGAATCGACCACATCAGCGCGCCATGCATGGAGTTTGTCTAGCTGTTGATGGAGAAAATCACTGAGGAGTAACCCTTCACGTTTGAGCGATTGATAGTGGGCAATGCCAAAGTGCGGCTGGTCGAAGTTGACCTTTTCGGCCTCTGCCCACATTTTGGTCAGCAAAATTTGCAGCGTCGGGGCCACAGGTGAGTCAGGGTCTTCGAGCAGGTCATTGGCAACGATTTCGGCCAGCCCTGCTTCGGTAGTCAGCCGATAGTTCGTTTGTAGTCGCGTTGACCGTGCCACACCTGTGACCGCTTCGATGATGCCCGCACGGGTCAAGCGCGAGAGAAAGAGCTTGGTGCGTGGCAGCCGCTGGACTTTCATGGCATCTTCAATATCGGCAAGCCATTCCTTTCGAAAGCCGAGGATGAGCTTGCCTTGCGGTCGATGACTGCGATGCGCAAAGAGCGCGCTCAAGACATCAAAAAAATCGGCCAGTTCATGCGGTTGTTCACGGTTGGGGCGAGTAAAGACCTCCTCTACTTGGTCGAGGATCATGACCGTTGGTTTGCGGTCAGCAGTATCGGGTATCTGTTCCAGTTCGTGCCAACGCTTGGCAATTATCCCCGCATCCAATGAATCGGGCACGGTTTCGCCATCCCACAATACTTGTGCCAATGTCCCCGTCAACCCCAGCCCTTGGTTGCGGCGCACATAGTGGATGGTCTGCTGTTGTAGCCGAGGCAGCAGCCCCGCCGCCAACATGGACGATTTGCCCACACCCGATGCGCCATAAAACAAAATAATGGGTGCGCTGTCGAGCATCGTCACCAAGTCGTAAAGATTGCGGATTTGATGCCCACGCCCAAAGAAGATTTCGGCATCCTGCTCGGTGAAGAAGTTGAGATGACGGAAGGGTCTATCGGGTAGATCATGTTCGGGTAAAGGTGGTAGCCCAAAGAGTGGTTCGTTGGCCGCATCGCCCAGACTCCATTCAGCCAGTTGCTCGGCGCCCTGCTTGATGGTCAACCGCCAAGGCCAATCATAGAACTCGGTCATCGCCACACCCGCGTCATCCTCAAAGTAGGCATCACGCACACTGCCCTTGCCTATACTGCCCTTACCCAATAGCGCCTGCGCCAGTCCTTCGGCCTCATTGAAGGCTTTTTGCAGATTGGCCCCACTGGTCAGCGATTGATAGAAGTGGGTAGCAAGCGTGGTGGCGACATCATCGCGGATGGCTTGGCTGGTCGCAATGACGGCGGGGACATTGGCATTGAGCAGTTCATCGACCTGTGGTTGCGTGGAGCAGGCGTTGAGAAAGACCAACTGGAGGCTGTTCTGCTCACCCAAAAAGGCCGCCAGCCCACGTCCATCAATCATGGTTGTCCCATCATGCTCACCCGTGTTGCTCGCTGCATTATCTCCTGTATCCTCAAGCATCAACATAAAGTTCTTGGCATGACCCGCATAATGAAAGATGGCAATGCGATTGCGGTATTCTTGGAAGACCTCGACGATGTCTGCCAGCCCTGCATAGGGCTTGATGACCAGTTCGCAGAGGTTATCGCTTTGCGCCTGCCGGATGACATTCTCCAGTTGGCGCGCCTCTTCGCCCAAGTTGCGTAGATAGCCCTGAGACCCGGCGGTTGGGTTGGCAAAGGCCAGAAAGATGACTGGTTTTGTGTTGTTGTCCTGATTGATTTGGATTGACAATGGATCTGCTCCTTCATGAGTCGTATTCGACGATGGATCATAGATGGGGGTACTGTTTTTGGGCAGTTTCTTGATTTGGTTTCATCATGGTATGATAGCACAAAAAGACATACAATAGCCCATTCGTCTCAGACCATCAGAGGACGTTCTTTCACATGTATTCGAAGAATGCATGGTCAGAGGCAGTCTCATTTAAGTCATTCAAAAGAAAGAGGAAACAAATCATT
>JBCCFC010000286.1:0-11888 GCA_039029935.1 Chloroflexota bacterium | reverse complement strand
GTGATCGTAGATGTTGGGGTGATCGTAGGTGTTGGGGTGATCGTAGGTGTTGGAGGGGTTGGAGTGAATGTAGAGGTTGGAGTGAGTGTGGGTAGTATAGGGGTTGGGGTGAATGTAGGGGTTGGAGTAAATGTAGAGGTTGGGGGGATTGGAGTGAATGTTGGGGTTGGAGTGAATGTAGAGGTTGGGGTGAATGTTGGGGTTGGAGTGATTGTAGGGGGTATAGGGGTTGATGTGAGTGTAGAGGTTGAAGTGTGTGTAGGGATTGGAGTGTGTGTAGGGATTGGAGTGTGTGTAGGGATTGGAGTGTGTGTAGAGGTTGGATGGGTTGATGTGAGTGTAGAGGTTGGAGGGGTTGATGTGAGTGTAGAGATTGGGGTAACTGTAGGGGTTGGGGTGGGTGTAGGGGTAGAGGTTGATGTAGGGGTAGAGGTTGGAGTGGGTGTAGGGGTAGAGGTTGATGTGTATGTAGGGGTTGGGGTGGGTGTAGAGGTAGAGGTTGATGTGTGTGTAGGGGTAGAGGTTGATGTGTGTGTAGGGGTTGGAGGGGATGTAGTGGATGTAGAGGTTGGAGGGGATGTCGTGGGGGTGGGGGTTGAAGTGAGTGTAGGAGTTGGAGTTGGTGTATTACGGACAGTAATCCGGCCATCCACAGCCTGTGCATCAATCGTATTTAGTGCATAATCGACTAACTGCATACTCGATATCTGGATTTTGCTTCCCTCGGCAGCAATGCCTTGAAACCCGATAATGGCTAACTCACCACTACCGCTTCGGGGGGTAGCGGAGTATAGCTGCGTGACAGCCAATTCAATCACACCATGTGCATTGTTGACACGATGGACCACTGCGCGAGAATAAACAGGGTCCAGAAAATCACCAAGGCGAATCTGTATATCGTTAGAGACTGGATTGCTATCGATTACTTGGAGGACGTCGTGGTCAAACTGAACTACAATGTTATACGTATAAAGGTCATTGACCTCGTTCACGTTGATAGCAACCTCTGTAGAATTGCCAATACCATTAATGGTTGTATCTGCTGGCGTGACAAGCAGTTGTGTCTCAGTATTGGGCTGGGCGTTCTTAAGCAAATTTGTCTGTGGGCGTACAGCAGATATGCGAGATGAGACCAAGCCGCTCATACAGTCTGATGGCCATGCTGTGGGAGCCTCTTTGCCCCAGTTAGACTCAACGGCATCTAAGTCGTGCCCATCGATGATCCCATCTTGGGTTATATCTGCATTTGAATTCCAGTGATCATCTTCTTTTTGACTCTCCCATGCTACCCCAATCATGGCAATATCGGTTGTGCCAACCACGCCATTTCCATCGATATCGCCAGCACATAGTGTGACTGGTGGTATTTGTAATTCTGTACTATCGGGTGATATGGTGTATTTATACATTGAAGTAAGATAGATGCTATGGGTGGCCGTGATTATACCTTCTCGCTCTACACCAGTGAGCTCATAAGAGCCGTCGTCATTCGTGGTTACACAGTTCGTGTTGATACATACCTCTGTCCCTGAATGTTTGGAGCGATGTTCAGTAGATATTACGCCACTGACTCGTAGAACATCTTCTACTACATGGATTTGCCCACCCTTTGACTTATGAGGAATGGATTGCTCCGTGTCAGAGAAGAGAGAAGTATTGGTCAATGAAATTTGTGTCGTTCCCTCGGCCATTCCCCGAAATACGATGTGGGCAAGCCCTCCACTTCCACTCACGCCCAGTTGCTCACCACGTAGTGAAATCATATAGTTAATGATTCCGCTTGTATTATCGACATTATTTTCCATAACGGAACCGGGTTCTACTACTGGTAAAAACCCTCCATGTTTGATTTGTATCCCTGGTTCGTCCGCGTCAGCATCGACAACATTGACTATCTCTGGGTCAAAGGCGAGTTCCACTTGGGCTGCATATAGATTCTGCACATCCTCAATTTGAATTGTCACCGTATAAGTATCGGAGACAGAGATTGTGTCCGTGATAGACGAGATGTAGACCTTTGTGGGTTTGCTGAGGTCGATAACCCCATCATTATATTGGCTACCGTTTTTTAATAGTGTGCCTATCTCATCAGGTGTGTCATTTTGATGGTCGGGATCAGAAAGGATGGCCGCAACCGCACCGGAAACATGAGGGGCAGCGAATGATGTCCCCATAATATAGTCTGTGATGACATTTCCCACACCAATTTCAATCTCGCTGAAAATCTTGCCATCCACACTCTCCGGGTTTAGGGCATCTCCACCCGGGGCACGATAGCCATTCACACTCATTCTGGAGTATGAGGCACAGTTGTTATCACGGTCACTAGCCTCCACACTGAAAACCTTTGGATGGCTGGCTGGGAATGTTTCTGTTTTTTCTCTATCACATGCTGTTCCTTGGCTCGTTTCCATGATGTCATTAGCGTGCTTTCCCGCTGCCATGCCAGGAGCAGGGATATTACCCGCAGCAGCGACCAAAGGAATGTTGGCAGTGGCTGCAATACGAAGCGTTTCACTAATCGTTTCTTTTGAACAACCGTCAATGTCGTCATAGCCAAAACTCATGTTAATGATATTGCGTCCACCCGATATCAATGAATCTTGGACGGCTTTAGCGAGGGCTTCTGCAATGCCTGCACTTGATGCTAACCCATTCCTATTAAATATGGGGTAGGCGACAATGGTACTCGATGGTGCAATGGTGTCTATAATCTTGGCACTATGATGTCCATGGTATGAAAGGTCCTTTCGATGATTAACAAGACCATAAATACTTGTTGACATATCAGCAATTGGTGGTGATGTTAAAGGTTGCACCTGATCAATTGCGACATCTTGTGTAATGATTTGCGTGGTTGTAAATCCATCAACGACACGGATAGTAACACCTTCGCCCTTGCCATAAGCATTTTTTTCTATGTTGATTTTCTCATAATTCCATTCGTACTTTGTTGGTTCGTCAGAATTCGATTCAAGTCGACTGTGCATAACGAAGATAAGACGACCGTCCTTCCACATATATCCGCCTTCCCAGACATGACCACTTGTATGGGCAAGCGCAGGTTCTGCGCACTTTAATTTTGGGATTCGCTTCATCAATTCATCAACTACTTTTTGCGTATCCGTATAATTAGTACTTCCCTCAACCTCATACATTTTTAATATGATTTCATTATCATTATTTGAGATATTGTGTAAGTCTAGATTCTCTGAAACTTCTACAATGCTCTTTAGCGTAAAGTTTTCTAAAACTCCATCATCATCGACATTCACAGCTACGTCAATACGGTCTGTAACTACAGAAGCGGGACCACGCAGGGTTACGTATTGCTCTAATATGAAACTGCCCGTAAGGAACTTAGGGGTGGGAAGTGGTGTTACTGTGGCGGTTGGCGTTACAGTGGGGGTTGATGTAGGCTCATCAGCTCCATCATCATCTCCATATCTGAAAATTAATGGCAAGAAAATATTAGAGCTTAAACTGGGTTCATCAACGCTTGGTTCAATCGCGTTTGTACGGCCAACTTGGCTATTAGATATAAGTGCAAAAAATACGATCAAAATAATAAAAAGAATAAAGAAAGTTTTCCGAAAGAATAAATGTTGGTTCATTGTTGGTTTCCTTGAATGTATTCACTGTGCAGTGATTTGTATGTTGGTAGGTACTTGAGACGGTGGCTGTCGCTTATAGACGATTCGAATCGCCAACCAAGAAGAAAGGCGCCCAGACATAGGGATGCTGATAGACAGATGTGTCCACATCATCGGGCATACCGTCGCTGTTGCATTCGCCATGAATAAAGTCGAGTTGGACTTGGCGTAATGCGGCGTCTTTTCGCATCCCAGCGGCAAGATAGCGGTAAAATGATTGCATAAAGATGGCGGTCGCTCGATCTTCAACAGCCCAATGGGTTAACACGAGCGACGATGCGCCTGCATATAAAAAGGCGCGCATCAGCCCCATGAGTTCACCGCTCTGTCCAACGGCATGACGCCCCGTGTTGCAGGCACTGAGCGTGACCAACGAGGCGTTCAAACGCAGATGAAAAATATCAAACGTGGTGAGCATTCCATCGGCCAGAGAGAGACCGGAAAATAATGGGTTGTCTTCATTAAACGCACCATGTGTCCCAAAATGAATGAGGTGGGCATCTGGTGTGGTTTCCTGAACCCGTTCAAACGTGACATCCTGTTCCAAATACGCATTGCCATGAAAGAGGTTGGCAATCGTTGTGGCGGCTTCCAAAACACCCGTTAAGCGATTCTCCGAACCTGAATAGCCAAACGTAATACATGGTGAATGGTTGACCGCGGTCGTGTGATGGACGCTTTCGACATATCTCAATGGGTTTGATGATGACTGACAATAGTCCAGCAGTGCAATATTGGGCAGATAGCTGATATGATACTGTTCAACCAAATAGTGCATGCCATCATGCAAGGCATGAAAGGGGAGCTTGTTTAGCAGTTCACCATGAGGAATCACAACAAGATAATTGTAAGGCGCGGCCTGAACAGAGATAGGCTCAAACAAATAGGTATATAAGGTTTGCAGGATGAGTTCTGACTGGCTCATATCGACAAAGGAGGTTGATGAGGTTGACATATTGACAGCAGCACCATCATAGTTTTGCTCAAACCAGGTGAGATAGTCATCGACCTCACCCCGAATATTGCCAAGCGTATGGACATCAACTGCTTCTGCTGTGATGACAAAGAGCAGAATCTCTTCATCCCGAATAAAATATTCCAAAATGGCCGTATTCTGTGGTATGTGTGTTTGAATCGGTTTGATTTCAATCTCACGAGCGGCAAACAGGTCAGCATCGTGTGCATAGGCGGCATTACGGATCAGGAGTGTTTCCCATAATGTCTTGATATGCGCTTGACAAGCTGCAATTTCGACGGTCTTGTCCTCACCCATCAAGGGGTTTGCGTCGATGATTTCGGATGGGTCCGCATCTCGACAATAGAGCCGGTTTAGCTTGGTATGATATTGCTGCAATTCTTTAATCAACGGCTCATCATCGGGGTGTTCAGCCTGTACATTGAGGTTAATTCGGTTGGCTAATAAATCGAGTAATGCGCGTGATTTTGATTGACTGATATAGGAGAGCGCGTCCTCAAGTTGCCCCATTTTGATACAGAGCGAAATCGCATGTTCATAGACCTTCTGGTGTTGGGCGGCAAAGTCGATGCGATGTTCAATCATCAGATGACCGCGCAATTGGTCCAGATAGCGAATTGCCTGTTGAAATGAGCGTAATGCTTCGGCATCTTTTGCCAGCGCGAGCAGGAGTTCGCCATCCATCTGATGATATTGATACCAAAGAAGCGGCACATCCAGTTGTTCTGCCAACTTGGCAAGTTGTTTCAACTCTGACTGTGCAGTGTCCAAATCGCCACTTGATAACGCAATCTGGCAGAGGAGTCGTCTGGCCTGCGCTTCATCCCAAAGATGATCATGCAATTGAAAATAATGGCAACACATCACTGCGATTGTACGCGCATTGCCCCATCTCTCCTCATACGCCAGAATTTTTGCTCGCTCTAAGGCAACTTGCTCGGTTGCATAATGGTTGGTGTCGGATTGAAACAGTTTTTCAGCGTTGGCAAGTGCCTCTAACGCATGTTCATAGAGGCCACGCTGCGCTTTTGCTTCGTCATCCTCATCGGGGTCATCCGTATGCATATATGCTTGTGCCAGGTTGAGGAATGCCAAGGCGCGTTCGGTTTTGACCCCAAGCGATTGGTACTGTTCACAAATTCTCTTACACCGTCTCACCACATCATCATAACGATGAAGCATCAGCAGGCCATCGGTGATGTAAAGGTCAACGCGGATAGCGTCACGCCACCGTTTCTCCAGTGTAAAAAAGACCTTGACTTGTTCGAGGATATCCAAGGCCTCATTCACCCGACCTGTCATAAAATAGGTGACAGCTTCACTCTGACGGGCCGACCATGCTGTTGCTAGTTCGTTGTTTTCGGAGAGAAATGTATACGCTTCCCGGGCATTGCGAATTGACTCGGCAAATTGTCCTTGTTCGCGTAATAAAATTGACTTGTTGATTTTAATCCGATATGCGCGTAAATCATCAGTGCTGCACACACGCTCGGCCTCCTCCAAGAAGCGTGTTGCTTCGTCAATATGGCCGAGCCGATCATGAATAATGGCAATATTGACACACATACTGACATATTTTTGCCATTGATGATGCCGTTCAAAAATCCCTATTGCCCATTCGCCACCAGCCAGTGCCCGACTGCTATCGCCTACATTGGCTAAGACAGCGACTTTTGTGATCATAATCTGCGCACGGTCAAGGACATGACCATGGTCCATATAGATCGATTCGGCATGTTCAAAGGAGGCTAGTGCTTGTTGGAAGTCGCCTTCCCCAAAAAAGTACGCATTCCCCTGGGCAAAGAGGCTTTTGGCAAGGTGCAATGGGCTTTCTGTTTGATGGGCAATGTCAAACATGATGGCAACGGTGTGCCAACATTGGGTCATGTTGGCACGATATTCTCGATCCGAATTTTCTTTGAGCAAGTTCATCACTTGGTGCATCAAAGAATGATTTTGGAGAGACGCTTCGTACTCTCTCATCCAGACAATACGCGTGTCTCTGTCTGCAAAAGCAATAAGATGGGCAACAAAATTTTGAGCGTCCATGATGGTCTGTAATGGTATGGTTGATACTTTGTTTGAAATAGGTTTAGAGATGGTATGGCAACGACGGGTACTAACGCTACTTAGTCCTGACTATATTTGTAGTTCCCGCAAGCATAAAGACTGATCACCCGATTTTAGCAGGAGTTCATAATTCCCACTGGGAATCTTCTGCAAGACAAATCCACCAATAGCATTGACTTTGGTCGTTGCAACAGGCTCGGCTGTCGTTGTTTCCGCGTTCTCTGAAAAACGTGCCATTGCCATCAACTCGACATCGGTTAGCCACTGACGTAAATTGCCTGAGATCAGACCCATGATTTTTCTGCCCTCTCTTTTGCGATTCCCAGCCATCACTTGGATGCTAATTTCACCCTGATATGGCTCTTGGTCAAACCGATAGACAATAGGCTCAACTCGATTTTGAACTGTCGGTGTATCGCTCAAAAAGCCAGCAGCGGGTGTTAACTCGAATTTTGGGGATGGGTAAATAAACCAGCGACCCAAACGACCAAAGAGATTTTCCGTGGTGTTTTCGCTTGCTGGTGTTGTTGAAGCGATATCAACAGGTCCATCAATGTGATTTGCCAATTCATTTAATCGTGACAGACAGTTCGAGCAATCACGGATATGTTTTTTAATACGCATATGCTCTCTATCAGATAGCATTCGCAGATGATAGTCACCCAACTCTATGGTTAAGGGGCAGGACAACGAACTTAAATGCTCACGCATATAGTTTTGTAGATAAGCAAGATTCTGTACACGCTTTTGTAGCTGGGGGTCAGTTTCGATGTGACGAACCATTTCTGGGTCTGCATTCCCATCAATGTAGAGAAGCAGATCCCCATCCGTTAATTGTGTATTGATTGATTGTTTCATTTATTCAGACTCCATTTTCAAGTATAAAAGTGCGGATTTAGGCAGGGGAACCCTCGATATCCTCATGCCGGATTTCTCGTGTGCGACCCGCACTAGAGAGTGCTCGCTCCGCAAGTGTGCGACCTGCACTAGAGAGTGCTCACTCCGCAGGTATACGACCCGCACTAGAGAGTGCTCGCTCCGCGAATTTTTTTAAGAAAATTTGTGAAACATGATTCTTCAAGATATGTAGATAAAAATAGTCAGCCATCTGGTCCTGTTTAACCAAGATTAGCTCGTCTTCAATAATCCAAAAAGATATTACCAGGTGTATCAATGGCAAGAGCATACAAAAGCTCTCTCAAATCTGGACGAGTCTCAAGCCACCGTAGCAGCCGTTTCATCACAGACCCGCGTTTATTGGCAACCTCCCTTGCATCTCTAAAAATGTCTGGATGACAGTCATAGATTTCTTGATCTTTATAGCCCCAAAGAAAAAATTTATAGATAGCAATTTTTTCCTTGTCATCTTTTAACTGCGCATCGATAATCTTCCAGAACGCTTCCGCATTCATTTCGTCAAAGTCTGGGGGGACAGAAGGTTCGGGGATTTGGTCTATTGGAACTGTTGGCTTCCGTAGCATTGCTCTAGCGTAATCCCGAATGGCAGAATATACACACAATTTAAGATAGTCTAAAATGCTTGCAAGGCCTTCTTTTGGATCCTCAAATTTTTTTGGATTTTGTCTAATCCTATACAGTAAACGCTCAAATGCCCAGTTCACAAAATAGTCAGGTTCTTCATCCACAAAAGGATAAAGCTCATCAGCTCTGACCCACGACGATACAAGACCATAATAAAGGGGGTAAATCCTTTTCCATGCATCTTGATCGTCATCGATTAATGCCGCTCGAAATAGTGCCAACCGCTCGTGGTCATTTAGTAACCATCCGCCCAATAATGGTTTTCCCGAATAATTTTCGCATTCTTTAGTAGCTCCTCGTTTGATGTCATCAGTGTTTTTCACAGTCATACTAGGGCTTCTCCCTCAGCTCAGTGATTTCAATGAGTGAACACGGTTCTTTTTGATGGCGTGTCCACTGGATAAACAATGGTGTCAATGGTCCCCGCCTGAGTAAACGTAGCATAACTGATTTTTCTGCCATCAATTTTAAAATGATGAGAATTTAGATCAAAAAAGGGTTATAGGTTCAGCCAATCTAACCAAACTCATAACCCTTTTCCTCTTAAACAGCAAGTGCGAGATTGTGACACACTATATTATACAATCATGTTCATACAACCTATCTCACGACAAATGGTAAATAATAGCGACTATTCACCACTTGTCCCACCTCAATCACGCTATCTCCAACCGACACATCCACCAAAACCGCTGCATCATCGACCAATTCAGCATTCACAAATTCAAGTGGACTCGATCCTGTTGCCATCGCCTCAAACTCGATGACACCAAGGACACCACTGCCTTGCCGTGCCTGCGCGGGTGCAGTCTGCGTGAGTGCCAGTTCAATCACACCAGCCTCATTATCCACACGGTTGACCAGCAGGTAATGGTTCAGCACATCCAAGAACTCACCGACGCCAATCTGTATGCCATCCGCCAATGGATTTACATCCCTGACCTGCACTACATTTGGGTCAAAGGACAATACAAGGTCAGTTGCATAGAGATTGGTGACATCCTCGACCCAAAGTTCGACAGCCATCGTATCGCCTAGCTCGGTCATACGCCCTTGTGCTGGCACAACGTTCAGTTTGGTTTGGGTAGACATTGATGTACCGGATTGAGTCGCTACTTGTGCTGGCTGACGAGTGACCTTGGTGCGAGCCATGCGGCGAGCAAGAACGGCGTCCCAAGGGTTTGGTGCTTGTGCTTGCCAGTTATATTGGATCGCCACCATATCGCGAATATCGACCACACTGTCATCCGTTACATCATCGGCAATGCGCCAGTTCGCATCAGTGCGTACCTTGTTCCAGGATAAGCCGATTCTGGCGGCATCCCTGATATTGATTGTGTGGTCCACATCTTTGATGACATCACCACCCAACAGCGTGACGGTGGGCAAATTGATGGTGCGGCCAGCGTTCCCAGAATATGGGCGTGTGGTACTCAGATAGCTTTGATGCATTACCGAGATGGTCCCTGTTGTGGGCGCGTCAAGGAATTCATAGGAACCATCTTGACGCGTTGTCGTACACATCGTATCAATACAGATATCGACGCCAGCATTGCTTGTGCGACGCTCAAGGGCCACATAGCCTGTGATATCCACAACAGGTTTCTTGACAATCACCTGCCCACTCTGCGCTGTGTACGAAATCGCCTGTGATTGCGGGTCCGAAAGGACCACGTTTGTCAGGGAAATGGGGCTTGAACCAGTGACAAGCCCTTTGATGGCAAATTGCGCCAGTGTGCCGCTGCCGTTGGCACCAGGCTCTGCCCCTTGCAATGAAATGGCGAAATGAATCGTACCATTGACGGGGTCCACCACATTTTTGATAGTTGTTTCAGCCGTTAGAAAGCTGCCATGTTGAATTTGTGTACCACCTGCGAAATCATAGGCATCGACAATCTCAATGACATCTGGATCATAGCTGAGTTCAAGTTGTGTACCGTAAAGTGCAGTGATATCACTCACCACAATACTGGCCGTTACAACCTCATTGGGAAACAGATCGATTTCTTCAGGAATGACAGTGATGATGGAGCCTGAACTTGAAGGGATACATTCTTCATTCATCGCCGCGTCCACGCCCCTCACAAACAATTGTTGTCCATCAATCGTCATCACGTCTGGGGCACCTACATACCCCCAAAACAGATAGTGTTCCTGCATGACCAAAGGTGCGTGCAATGGGCTTGTCGGCTCAGTCCCGAAGACCGTGATGCCTGGGACTGGCTCAGGCACATGAATACCAACATGGTCAACTGGATTCGTGTATAGGGTGATTTCACTACCGATTGGCGCAATATAGCTCTGTGCAGAAATCACACTATCAAGAGACTCGGTCCAATGCCATCCATATGGGTATCCAATATCCAAATCAAGCTGCCCAAAGAATGCGTAACCGCCTTCACCCAATCCCAATAAGCAGGATGTGTTGTTATTGATATGGTCTACTTGCCCTGCCGAATCGCCCCAGTTGCCCAGATACCCTGTGTCATGGGCAATGATGACCAGCGAATACGGGTTAAAATCAGTGGTAAGCACATCCTCTACTGGGATCAAATCGACATCGGCAAAGCCATTCGAGGCCAATAATCCCCAAAAGAGCTTGGCGGTTGCCTCATCGCTTTGATAGACATAGGCAATCGGTCCACCGTCACGGATGAAAGTCCCAACCCAATCATAATCGGGGCGACCGCTATCATCGGTAAAATGCGTCCGTTGTCGCACTTGCAAACGGCCATCCGGCAGGAGAATGAGCGTCTGTGATCTGGTCGCAAAGGACTGCACCCATGTCAATTCCAACAAGCCGTCATCATCCTCAGTGGCAGCTATAGTCAAGTCACCCCAATCGCATTCTATGGGCGTACATGATCCCCACATATGGATAATCAAGTCGTCCCCTTCTTCACGGATCGTGACACGGGTGATGCCGTCTGTATGTGGGTCTTGATTGACCCAATGTCCGAGAAAGAGACCAATATTTTCAGTGGCGTCAATCGTCTTTGTTGTCAACACTGGGGCCGCCTGTGCAGCCTGCGTAAATGCCAATCCCAGCGTGACAGTCACAATGGCGAAAAAAATGATGCAGCGTGTTAATCGCCACTTCACGTTTTGTGCCAACAACTGGTGTGTCTGCATGTGTCCTGCAGATAGAGTTACATTCAATTGTACCCTCCAAAAGTCATTTGATTTTGTGTCCTCTTGGTGATTTTTCCCAGAAAACACAATTCGCTTTATCGCTTTGATAGTTCAAGTGACAAGAGTATTGTGACCTGCAAGTAAACAATTTCTCTTGTCTGTCATCGGTTTCATCATGACCTTTGTTCTGGGCTATCTCTTGGCATAGAACCTCCTTGTATTTTATGTCCTGCTGTGATAGACTGTGTACCGAAGCGGATAGAGTACACTCTTTCGTTTTATCGCTAAGGGAGACGCCAGACCTGCAAGTCATCATTGGTGTCTCCCCTACACCTATATAAACAGCCAAAGTGAATAATTCTTTGCGCTCATTGAGAAATTGGTGCAACAAATTTTTTTGATAGATCAAAAAGAAGAGGTGTTTGGGGGTTACCCCAAAAACCACTTGTTTTTGGGAAACCACAGTAACTTTAAAGGGGGATGGCCGTACACAAAAATAATTAAACCAGTGTAGG
>JBCCFC010000285.1:0-11893 GCA_039029935.1 Chloroflexota bacterium | reverse complement strand
GCATAATTTCCACCGCGCCCAAGCGGGCACCCAAAGGGTGCGATTCGGCGTCTATTACGGGAAGTACGCTGGAAGCGCACTGTGTGTGGTTGACGGGACGGGCTTATTGGCGCGTGTTGTGGTGAGCGATGGGTAGTGGCGATGATCGTGGGTGTATTCGATGGTGATTCAAGGAAGCCACCGAATGAATTCGGCGTCTATTACGGGAAGTACGCTGGAAGCGCACTGTGTGTGGCTGACGAGATAGATGTAGTGTTTAGATAGTATAGCGTTGAACGGACGCGATGTTGTCGAAATCGCTATCGTTGGTTAAAATATTCATGCATTGTGTTTTTTGCATGGCAGTTAGATGAAGCGCATCCCGTGGTTTCAGATGATATTTGGTGATGTTTTCGTGCATTAGCATCACATCGTTAGCGTTTACATCAACCAATGTCAACGCTGATGTATTTTGCAATCGTTCAATCATCGGACGCAATGTTGGGTAAAATTCAGCAATCATTTTGACCTCATCATTACGCATATAATTGAGCGGTGAACCCGGATATTTGTCACGAATGGAGGCTAACAACATTTTGTATGAGAGTTCATCAAATGTGAGAACCGATGTGTAAGCAGTGAACTTTTGCGCTCGAATTTGTTGAAAGAATTTCTTGACGTTGGGGTCAGTTCCTCTGAGGAAGAGATAGAAAATCATCGTATCGACATAAATTTCACTGTCGCTAAACTTCGTAATGTCCAAACTCATCCTCAAATACCCCATCAAATCTTTGCAAGCCCACATCAATTGAGTTGAAGAAATCAAGTTCGTCATCACGTGAACGAGGTTGCGGTGGTGCTAGCGACCCATATAATTCTTCGACCCAATCTTGTTCATCAGCGTTTACGGTCGATGCCATAGGTACCGTGTTCATAGGCTTGGTTGGTAGCAACCCTTGAATTAGCTGGCGCAATTGAGTCATCTCACCAATCATTGTATGGAGACGTAATTGGGTCATCTCAGCAATCAACGCGTCAATACGGGTTAAAACAGATTCAGAATGTATTTCGTCTTGGGTCTGCTCTAAAGTTTCTGGCTTCAAAATTTGTACAGTCATTTCGCCACCTCATCTCACGCTATTTCAAACATCCAATTTCCACATATCGTTCACATTGTATGCTAAGTTTGGCATCTGTACAATTCAGTGATGATATAACTCGTTCTATCTGGTTGTTGGTATGGACTTATGTGATGACCTACGGGTGAGACCGATGATCGTGGGTGTATTCGACGGTTATTCGCCGTATTGCTCATTGTCTTCACCGTCATCGGGATGCAAATGGGATAACGCATCCGGTAGCGACCATCCCCATCCATCGGCATAATTCCCACCACGTCCAGAGGCGGGTCCTCTTTGGGTGCGATTCGGCGTCTATGACGGGAAGTACGCTGGAAGCACACTGTGTATGGTTGACGGGATGGGATTATTGGCGCGTGTTGTGATGAACGATGGGTGGTGGCGTTATAAGTACCCGTGCATAAATTGGCAGGTATCGCTTGTAACCATTCAGACCCCTGAGCCTGTCGAAGGGGGCGGTTTCGACAGGCTCAACCGACAGGGGGGGGGCTGAACAATTACTATCGCTTACAGTGGCAAGATGCCTCCAAAATACCGAAAAACTTATGATCGGGTACTTATGGATGCTGAGTACAGTGAGAATCCCAATGCATCGGCCAATGGCTCGTAGTCGGCATCCAATGTCCAAAGTGCTGCACCATCAGGAACATGTAACGCAATGATGATATCGCCCAACGGCCAGCACACGGATTGACCTAAGACTGAGCGCGGTGTGGTGATGGTCGTACGGATCAATTGCTGAACTCGTTCTTGGTTTTTGATCACATTGGGGTGTGTGGATAAGTAGTCAGAAATCGTTTGTAGTTTTGTTCGATTTTGCGTCATAAAGTCTGGCAGGTGGCAAGCGGCGGTTGCTTTACGACAAGTATCAGCAATCTGATACGAACCGTTTGTTTGGTGTCTAACCCCATGCTGCACCAAATCGCATACTACTGGATCGGGTAACTTCATCACATTGCGCCAAAAACGTCTGGGCAAATCTATTGTGATGTGAAATTGCAGAAAGGCACGTGAACGCTGTCGGTCTCGTTCACAAATATCAAGGGCTTTGGTCAAAATTTGAAAACACTGGCCCAAAGCACGTGGACGGAACCCCTGTTGTCCTGAGCGAATGGCATACGCAACCATTTCCCAATCATCGTGCGCTAAGATTTCATTGTATACAGTCACATGGTTGGAGAGGACTGACCGCTGAAATTCCATAAACACATAGTTACTGGTGATGAATTGTGTTTGACTATCCGCCAATACTTCTTCTATCGCAGCCCGTTTACGATTCGGCCCCATAAATCGTTCAATTTGAATACTGGTATCCAAGAAGACATTTGGATTAGAACTCATCAAGATAACTCTCTACAACTGCGTCATCATAACTAAATGAGGGTGGCAACCCAACATCAATTAACCTGTCATAGCAGGCATCAAAATCATTTGATTGTATTTTGTCACTTTCGAGTAATCCAATTCCCGACCGGAAAGCTGATACCTGTTCGTGTGTTAAGTCTTCGCTGTTTAGATGGATTGCAGAGAGTTCGAGCATGGTACATAGCTCCCGTTGTGGTGGCTTGCAAAGATGCCACAACATCTTCAAATCTGTCCGTAAAATTTGGGGAAACATATGACGCACCGCATTATTGGACCACTCCTGTTCCACCTGTGAAAGCACATCATGGATGGTGGCTAAACGACGATGAAATGCTCGTTGTTTATAGGCATTTTTCGATAAAACTTGTACTTGAACATTGGTTGATTCCGGTAATTTTAATGGCGTAAACAAACGCAATGCACCTTGCTCATATACTGCAGAAATCGTTGTATTCATAAGTTACCTGGTTAAGAATAGAACTCGTGCGAACTTTCCCACGATAATGCCATTATATCATAGAAATCGAAAAAGAGATTTTTCCGATGAGCAACGGTGGTGGCGATGATTTGAGTGTATTCGATGGTTATTCGCCGTATTGCTCATTGTCTTCACCGTAATCTGGATGCAAATGGGATAATGCATCCGGTAGGGACCAGCTCCATCCATCGGCATACTTTCCCATCGTGTCTTGTGATAATGAAAGCTCGTGTGTGTCCACTCTTCTGGTCGCATGACATATCCATGCTTCACCGGATTGTAATGAATGGTATCCAATCGCCGCTGCAAATCCGTATGACAGCCCTTATAAAAGGGGGAGCAATCAGACACTCTTAAAGCTGAAAGAAAACGAAGTGTACAACAAGCAATATCGACGTTGGTTTGGAGAATGACAATAATAATGGCATTTATTGAGGCTGCTTAAGGAGACGATGTCCCTTCATGGCGCGGCAGATCATCCGCTGTGTCAAACCAAGGGATGCGCTCGGCATAATAGGTATGAAACTGTGGCACAAATCGTGCTGGCTCATCCAATGTGCTAATATAGAGATGAATTTCGTCAGCAAATTTCTCGGTCTCATAACTGAGAGGGGTCCCACAATCTTGACAAAAGCCTCGTTGCACACCGGGTGATGAGGCGTAAAATCGCCGCTCTCCCTGTGTAAAGGTGACTTGGTAGGGATGGAACCCGACAAACGTTGCAACCGCTGACCCTGTATTACGACGACAGCTTAAGCAGTGGCAGTGCCCAACCCAGATTGGCTCGCCAACCATCGCAAAGCGGACATTGCCACACAGACATTGCCCTGTTGTTTGATTTTGTGAATTCATCTTGCGCTCCTCTAATCGACTCACTACCTTTGATACCTGCAAATCATCTCGTTTTTCGTCCAAAGGAAACCATTGTGTACTCTGTATCCATTGAGCATCGGCTGGCAATTCGGGGTCAAAACCAACCCGTGCAATTTGGTCCGGTGCGCATGTGCCATAAAAACAGACTTGACCATCTTCCTCGAATAACTGTGTCAGCCATTCGACCACAATACCCGTTTCTTCTTGCACTTCACGTTGTGCCGCATCTTTTGGTGATTCGTCGGATTCAATACGACCACCAGGCAAGGTCCAATAGTCGCGACCATCATGCACATTGCGCACCATCAGAACGCTTTCATTGCGGATAATGGCTGTGAATACTCGATATGGTGTCATACTCTATTGATATCCCAAACGCTGCATGGCTTCCACGTGGTCAGGCTGTGCCCAGAACAGCGCATGGAGGTCTTCTGGCATCTCATCTTTATAGCTACCGACAATGCCTCGTCGAAAAAATGTACTGTTAATTGTCTGTAAGTCGGCAAATGTTGGCGTTTGTTGATTGATTTTCTGCGAAGCCAAGGGATGATTCAATCTCAGCAGGGTTTGCTCAACAATCTCTTCTGGGTGTTGAATCAAGTCCTCATAGCGCACGTAAATCGTGTTGCCCATATCTTGGTTAAGCCAATGGCAGACATTTTGTCCCCAAGTCCCTGTAGCACTTGCAGAAGTCGTAATCAACTCTCGCAACACATGTTCATAGGTATTGGTTTCATCTGCTCTAGAACGCGCATAGGAAACCAGCGAATCACGTCCATCACGTACCAGATAGATAGTCGGATGTGGTGCATCTTCTCGCTTATGTGTTTTGACAATGAATGTCTCCGAACTTGAAGCCATCTCTTCAACCGATGGCTCCTCGGTTACATGTCCGACAAGTTCTTCGCCAACAGCCACCGCAACGCCATCAAACCCAATGTACACTGTTGGCGTTTTGATGGCATAGAGGTGGTTAAGTAAGATACGAAAAAATGTGTTGCCCGAACGTGGATAAGATGCCAGCCAAATAATCATAAACGTTCTCCTTCAATTGTTCTTGGGTAAAAACTGTATTGCACAATATCGTGAGTGAGTGTAGCACTGACTATTGGTTGTGTCAAAGAAGTTTGCAGTATTATTACTCGCTAGAGGCGTGGCTTTCATCAGCAAGCATCTGTCAAACAGGTGCGGCTCAATGCCCAGGTCTGGTTAATCATATGTATATGGTTAACCAGATGATTGTGTCGTTGCAACTCGTTACCCTTGAACCCACTATCCCTGTTGAGATTATTGCTTAAACGCAATTAACACCATTCGGTTTTTGCACACTCCTACACCCTGTGGTATACTCTCGCAGGGCAAAACACCAATTAATTGGTTGTTACGCCTTGGGTTCCTAGCTCAACTGGCAGAGCAGCGGCCTTTTAAGCCGCGGGTTCTGGGTTCGAGTCCCAGGGAACTCACTCTAATAAAGGCTCGTCGTTAATGGCGAGCCTTTATTTTTTTGAAAATTGTCGGTCGATTTGTAGAGCTTTTATAAGTCTCTGCATAAATAGTTGGATTGATTTGGGATAATCTTGGGATAACTTGGGATAATTGGGTATGAATACAATTTCGTTACAAGAAGAGCTGGCTTTTGCTTGCAATGTTGCGCACGAAGCGGCGGAGATTGCGTTGTCGTTCTATAAAAATGAGGCACAGATTTCTTATAAGAACGAGCGTGAACCTGTCACAGCGGCAGACCATGCGGTCAATGACCATATTGTGAGCCGTATTGCTGAAGCATATCCACAGGATGGTCTTCTGTCTGAGGAATCCAAGGACAATGAGGCGCGGCTGCGTTGTGAACGTGTGTGGATTATCGACCCGTTGGACGGAACCAAGGAATTTATCGCCAAAAACGGCGAGTTTTCAATTATGATCGGCTTGGCAATCGGTGGAAAGGCGGTCATGGGTGTGGTCATGCAACCTGCGCCTGCTGAATCACCAGCAATATATCGCCTATACACAGGATGCACGGACAGCGAGGGAAGTCGCGCAATTGTCTATGAAGGCAAGGATGATACAGGCACAACGCTTGCGGTCAGCGATATCAGCCAGCCCGCTGAGATGACCTTGGTGACAAGCCGTAGCCACCGTCAACCCATCACAGATGCAATGGTGAACACATTGGCAATCTCCAACGAACGTGCAAGCGGCAGTGTTGGCCTCAAGGTTGGGTTAATTTCGCGTCAAGTCTCCGACCTCTATCTACACCCTAGCCCCGGTTGCAAAGAATGGGATATCTGTGCGCCCTGCGCCGTATTAGAGGCAGCGGGTGGCACAATCACCGATTGTTGGGGCAATCCCTTTGTCTTTAATCAAGCCGATGTCAAAGCCCACAATGGTCTGGTTGCCAGCAATGGACATGCCCATGAGGAGATTATCGCTGTGGTTGCACGTACATGTGAGGAATTCGAGATCACAGAGGCCAATGGATTTTGGTAGCATATATATAGTCGGGACGCGGACGAGCGCGGATGGGCTCGGATGATTTCACAAAATTATTTCAGCGTTCATCCGCGCGTGTCCGCGTCCTCATAAATTGACTTGCTATTTTGACTGATTGCATCTTGAAACCATCCGCAAACCATAGTAGAATAGATGCAATCTTTACCTGTAATTACTTTTGGCTCATCTAATCAAAGAAGCGCAATAGAGGAGACGCAATCATGGCAAGACCGTTATTTGACTCTGAATATATTTTTGGTATCCACGAACCCGGCGGTGAGAGGTATATGATTGAAGCTGGTAAACCCGGGTGGGTATTGTTTACCGAAGGCATTGGGGCAATTCCCAATGATCATCGGGGCGAAGATTATACCTATTACAGCAATCAGGGTCTTGGCGTGATGTGTCGTCTGAACAATGGTTACCACCCTGCGGGAACAATCCCACACAGCAGCCAATATCATAACTTCGCTCGTCGGTGCGCAAACTTTGCCGCCAGCAGTCATGGATGCAAAATTTGGATCATTGGCAACGAGATGAACTACTCGATTGAATGGCCGCAAGGTGGGGGGCCATCCGCCATACCTGCGCCAGAACAACCAATGCAACGTGGCGTACTGGAACCACTTTCCGGGACACCTGCGCCATCTTCGACAACTGAGCCTAGTGCGCCTGCAGATACACATACTGGGGACAACGCATCTGTTCCCGCAATGGAGAACGACCCATCTAACAATGGTGGGTGTTTGGCCGCACCAGCAAAGGTATGGCGTGGATTTATTAATTTGATGAATGGTGAGGTTGAATATAATGATGCGTTGAGCGATGAGGAGTCTGCATCAACCACGGCTTCGACTGGAGCAACTGATAATGCACCTTCAACACGAGGGATAAACACGGCATCATCAACAGCATCATCAACAACATCTGCTGGCATGGCTGTCGATTTGGAGACGCTACGCAAAGACCCACACCTGCATGGATTGCCTGAGCGCTTTAATGTATTGCATGAACAATCATCCACAGGGGGAGGCAGGACACGTAGCGTTATTGAGCCTGCGGCGACGGTCCATCCAGGGCAAATGATTACGCCCCAACTCTATGCAGAGTGCTATCGCCTTTGTCGGGCCGCCATCCATAGTGTACCAGGGCATGAAAATGACCAAGTCTTGATTGGTTCTGTCGCTCCTTGGAATAACCAAGCCCAATATCCAGGGAATCCAACGGGTGACTGGGTGCTTTATCTACAGCAAATCTTAGAGCTTTTAGGTCCCGACCAGTGTGACGGTATCACAATCCACACCTATACCCACGATGCAGATCCCAACTTGATTTATGATACCTCGAAGATGAATCCTCCTTTTCAAAATCGTCACTACCAATTCCCAACCTACAAAGACTTTATGGAGGCTGTCCCCAACAACATGCGTCATCTGCCCATGTATCTGACCGAGGTTGATGAGGATGTGGCTTGGAAGAATGAGAATATTGGCTGGATTCAAGCGGCCTATGGTGAAATCAACCATTGGAACCAACAGCCAGGGAATCAACAAATCCGTGCGATGATTCTTTATCGCTGGCCTAAGATTGACAAATGGTATATTGAAGGCAAAGGCGGTGTCATTGACGACTTTAAACAGGCACTACAACATGACTATCGCTGGCGTCAAAGTAGCGGGTCAACGCCGTCAACCTCGACCTCAACACATACATCAACACTCACATCAACACTCACATCCACCACTACAGCAACACAACCAACCGTTCTCATGCCAGATGCCGCCCAGTTTGAACAGGGGACAGCCCTTGTCCCAACGACAATCGTCAATCTGCGCAACTCAGCAGGCTATAGCGGCAAACCAGCCAACGACGTTGTCTTCCAAGTCCCAGCAAATCACCCACTGACTGTCATCAACAGTACGCCGCAATATGTTGATAATCTGGTTTGGTGGGCTGTGCAGACGGTTGACGACCAAAATCGGACGCTGGTTGGCTGGCTGGCACAGTCTAGCCCAAATGGAGAGACGCTGTTACAATTGGCGTCGGAGGCAACAAGCACCTCAACCACACCCGCCGCATCTGGGCCGTTAAGCGTGGGCGACAATGCACAGACATTAGATATTGTGCGAATGCGACATACACCAGGCTATAAAAATAAGACACCGAGAGATATTGTCGCTGACATTCCACAAGGCAAGGATGTCTTTGTGATGGGTGGTCCACAGTCGGTAGATGGACTGATCTGGTGGCGCACCCAGACAAGTGATCAGAACAATGCTCCGGTTGTGGGGTGGATGGCCGAAGGTTTCCCAGGTGGGATCAAACTACTTCAGAAAGTGCAGTCACCTTCTCAACCAACACAGCCTTCTCAACCAACACAGCCTTCACAGCCGTCCCAACCCACATCTCCATCTCAACCACCATCAAGTGGCGGCACAGACTTCATCTTTGGCTTGCGTGACAAAGTGCAAATGCTTGATATCGTGCGGATGCGGCGTTCACCAGGGTATCGGGGCAAAGCGGCCCATGATGTGATTACGGATTTACCCAAAGCGACCGAGGCTCTGATTCTGACAGGTCCACAGGATGCCGATGGGTTGACATGGTGGCGCATTGAAACCAATGTCAACGGTCGCAGCACGCCGGGTTGGGTTGCCGAGGTCGCCCCCAATGGCACACGCTTGATTGCCCCGTTGGGCAGCATGGCGAGTGATTCTGGTGGGACACGCGCTGTTACTGGTGATAGTGGTGCTGGTTCGCTCGTGTTGGGTGAAACTGTGCAAACGTTGGAGTTTGTCCGTCTGCGTCGTTCACCAGGGTTTATCAACAAACCAGAAAGCGAAACCCTCACCTATCTCTGGCAGGGAGCACAACTGAATATCATCAGCGGACCACAACAGGTAGATGATCTCACATGGTGGAACGTGCGAACCGAAGACGATAATGGTCAGACCATTACGGGATGGGTTGCGGAGACAGCTCCCAGCGGCATCCAACTGCTCTCACCGATTACGCCGTTACAATCTAGCAGAGGGCTAGGCAGAGGCTCCAGCATTGGCATGGCAGGCATGACGCGTAACTCAACCAGCGTCTTCCCTGGCACTGTTGCAGGCATTCAGGCGGGGATCACGGCTATGACGCTGGATATTGTGCGTATGCGTCGCTCGCCGGGATACACTGGCAAGCCGCAGAATGATACCGTTGCGTTTATTCCACAAGATACACCTGTTCATATCCTTTCCGGCCCCAGCAGTGCAGATAGTCTCACATGGTGGCGTGTGGAAAGCTATGATGAGGATGATAATACGGTTGATGGATGGGTTGCAGAGTCTGCGCCAGGTGACATTCAATTGCTTGCGAGCAAAGAAGAATACTATGCAGATGAAGTCACCATTGATACAGATACCAGCACAGATGCAGAGACTGGTACGGAAACTGATACAAGCACAGAAACTGATACAAGCACAGAAGAAACATACACGGGTCCATCTATCGGTGATAAGGGCTATACATTGGATATTGTGCGTTTGCGCTTTACACCGGGTTACACGGGCAAAGACGCCAGCGATATCGTCACCGATATTCCTGAAGGAAATCCTGTGCAAATTGTGGGCAAGCCTGTTGCAGCCGACGACTTGATTTGGTGGCCGATTGAAACACCAAGCGGTGAGGGCTATAACCTCATTGGCTGGTCTGCGGAGATTGCGCCCAACGGCGTCAAACTACTCCAATTTGGCGAGGAGATTGTAGGCAGTGGTGCGGCTAGTGACACTGGCTTGGCGGAAGAGGAAGATTCACTGACTGTAAGTTCAACACGTGGTCTTGATCCTGCACTGCCAATCGCGCCGGAGTGGGTCAATCCGGATGGTTCGGTTGACGCCGCATTTTCACGTGGTGGTGTGGGCAATAATGATGGCAATTTGGTCGAGGGTAGTGCTAGCCTACGGTTTGTCGGGGTACAGGTGGGGGCAACCGTCATCACACAGGATTTTGTGACACTGCGTCGCTACCCAGGCTATATTGACAAACCACAGAGTGACATTGTTTCCTATATTATCAAAGACACACCAGTCAAGGTGCTGATTGGACCAGAACGAGTAGATGGTCTCAACTGGTGGCGTGTGGCAACCTATGATGAGGATGACAATGATGTTCAGGGATGGATGGCCGATACATCGCCCAATGGCATTGTGCTGCTCAAGGGCAAAGAGCAGGGCTTGACACCGACCACTGGACCTACTTCTCCTCCTACTTCTCCCCCTACATCTCCATCAGGCACAGGTAGCACAGCGTTGGGTATTGGCAATGAGGTAATGACACTGGATATTGTGCGCATCCGTCGTTCACCGGGTTATAACAACAAGGGAACGGGGGATGTCATCATCGACATGCCACAGAATCAAACGCTCCACATTGTCGGTGGACCAAGCAATCGTGATGGACTGAAGTGGTGGCAAGTGCAGGGTCGTGCGCCAGCGGGGAATCAGATTCGCGGGTGGGCGGCAGAGACTGCCCCCAATGGTATCCAACTGTTGGGCAGAGCAGGTGAAACCAATACTGCACCGATTACACCGTCGGTTCCAACAACATCCGTGATTACATCGACATTCACATCTACGGAATCTGCACCAAGCGGGGATATCTATCAAGTGAACGATTTGCTTGTCTGTCAGGACACCATCCGTGTGCGTAGTTCACCAGGCTACCAGAACAAGGCCAGTTCTGATGTGCTGGGTGCGTTTGTCCCCAACACAACGGTCAACATCATCAGTGGCCCAGTCGAAAAGGATGGCCTGACATGGTATGAAGTCGGTGGGATCACGTTGACAGCGGGTGAAGTGCTGGGGTGGGTTGCCGTGAAGACAGCCAACGGCATTCAACTGATCGACAATGCCAAGAAGTTACAGGGGACAGACATCCCGAATCCAGCCACCAATAGCTATCTGGGCGCACCATTTGTCGGTCGCTTTGGCACAGCGCAAATTTGGGGTGAAAATCCACACTACTATCGCCGCTTTAACTATGATGGTGTACCACTGTTGGGACACAATGGCATTGACTATCTGACACCAACAGGGACAAAGTTGGTCGCCATTGACGATGGTGTGATCGAGATTGCAGGCTTTGAAGCGGGTGGCTTTGGAAACTTCATTCTCATGCGTCATAGCTGGGGTGAATCTATCTATGCCCACCTCCATCAGATTCAGGTGCAGATGGGTCAGCCGGTGCGTCGAGGCAATCAGATCGGTCTTTCCGGCAACACAGGTGGTAGCTCTGGCCCACACCTGCACTTTGCCATCCGCACCAATCCCTATAACCGAGCCGATGGTTGGGGCGGATTCACAGACCCGCTGCCCTATATGCATCCAGACGACGTGATTCTGCCACGCTATGTGCTACCAGCAGGCTCACGTGGTCCACTCCCACAGCATGATGCTGGTCCAACACGGATGCCGCCATCAAGCATGTCCAAAGAAGGTCCAAACCGACGACGACCGTAGTCAACCTGTGGGGGTGTGATGGTGTGATAGTGTGATGGTGTGATGGTGTGATGGTGTGATGGTGTATT
>JBCCFC010000284.1:0-11900 GCA_039029935.1 Chloroflexota bacterium | reverse complement strand
TACACATCGAAGGTATGAAACTTTATGCATAATCAAACGACTGTAGAAAATTTTTCCCAACTAACCAAAGGGATGAGTCATGCCCTGCGTAACTATCGACGGGCATACACCAATAAAGAGAACCCGCTGGCGGCACTCGCCATTGTCCAGCAAAAGCTATCGTCTATTGATCTTCTAAAATCCAGCGAATCACGCGATAAACCAGTCCAAATTCATTGGGCGATTTGCCGTGTACTGGAAGATTGCCTAGCTGAACTAGAAACCCAAGATGCTGAGTTGGCAGACCTCATGCGTCAACGGTTTTTCAAAGGGCGTTCTGTGCAGGATATGGCCGTCGAACTTGCCCTCTCGGACAGCAGCATTTTTTATCGGCAGAAGCGTGCCATCCGCCTCTTAACTGATATTTTGCTGACGCAGGAGAATCGCACAAATCAGGCGCAGACAGCCGTTCAATCGCCTGTGCATGCCCCACCGCCAGAGCCTGTTGCTGGTGAACCTGCCAGTGACGAATCTGCCAGTGATAAGCCCACCACTGAACCATTACCCGCTCAAAGTCACGCACTCCCACCCTCCACCTATGCGCAACTCTTTGGCATCGACAAGCAACGTCAACTGCTACAAGACAATTTATCGACACACACAGACCCTTGGATATTGAGCATTGTTGGCATGGGTGGTGTGGGCAAAACCACGCTGGCGCATGTAGTGAGCAGTTGGGTTGCCCATAATGACCTGTTTGAGCATATTGTTTGGCTAACCACCAAGCAAGTTGAGTACGATGTCTATGCGGGAACACAACGTTCTCTGACTTCGCCAGATAGTCGTCCTGCGCAGAACACGGTCTCGTTTACCTATGATAAGTTTCTGGATGCCGTGATTAGCGAATTAGGGCTGGCGAGTGCATTGGGCATAGAAGAGCAGGTCAAGACGCCTGAACGAGGGGACGGTGCGCTGCCTGAGAATACACAGAAAAAACAGGAGCGTTTACGCGTCTATCTCAGTGAACACCCTACGCTGATCGTGATCGACAACCTAGAGTCTGTGGCCGATTACAAGGCGTTGGTGCGTGATGTACGTGGGTTAATCAATCCAAGTAAGGTCATCGTCACCAGCCGTTACAGTGTGAATGCACCGGGCGCAATGGTGCTACGCATTGGTGAACTGGGGGATGAGGATGCCTTGGCATTGCTACGCTTTGAGGCACAACAGCGCGGGCTGGATGAGGTGGCGATGGCGACAGACGACCAGCTTCAACCCATCTATGAACTTGTCGGTGGCAACCCATTGGCACTCAAATTGGTTGTGGGTCAATTGCTGACATTGCCCCTGCGCGAGGTGCTGGCGCGGTTAAAACAGGCACGCAAAGTCAATGAGCGTACCGAATATGAACTCTATTATTACCTCTACAGCCATACATGGACACTGCTCTCGGACGATGCGCGTGAGTTGATGCTCACCATGCCCGTCTTCCCATCACAGGGCGGTACATGGGATGAACTACTCGTCGTCAGCGGACTGGAACGCACCCAGCTTGGCCCTGTACTCAAAGAATTGGTGGCGCGCTCACTGCTCAACACAGGTGGGTGGCCGGACAAAATTTATAGCATTCATCGGTTGACACACACATTTTTAATGACCGATGTCCTGAAATGGTGGTAGCATTTTGATTACTCAATCCACGTTCTTTTATGAACAACCAAACAACCAACGCAATAGACTATTAGCGGTGACACAGGCATCACCACCGATGAATGCCGCTGACAAAGTTACTGACACAGTGGCAGATAAACTGACCAATGCCTATCGTACTCGCTTTGAGGAAAAAGCAGCGCGCATGGCAGGGTTGGTACGTGGTCATTTTCAGACGGTGACACAGCCCAAAAAGCAGATCAAACCGCATCTGCCCACGCTGGACCACTATCGCGAACACCTCTGCCAAAGTGTCGAGACCTACTATCACTACATCCAAAACTGGCAGACCGTCATAGACTGTGTGCTTGATGGAGATGCGCACATGCAGCGGCGTGGTCCTTGGGAACAGTGGGGTGAGATGATTACACTGGCGTTGAAAGCTGCATGTCATTTGGAGAATCGCCAAACCGAGGCACAGTTGCTCTACCGCTTGGGACGTCTGCGCTATCGTCAAGGCTTAATCTATGATGCTGAAGATTGTTGGCAACAGGCAGAAAAACTCTATGCGTCATTGGACGATGATGTTTGGGTGCCGCGTATTTGGCGTTGGCTAGCCGAACAGAAGATCGCCACTGGTGAATTGAAAACCGCTGCCGTGTATGCTAAAAAAGCATTGGCCGCGCAACAACAAAATGGCGATGAGGTAGGACTGGCCTCGACCTACGGCACATTGGGCTATGTTGCAATGGAAAATAACGACAACGCTGCTGCTCTTTCACGATATGAGCAGGCCCTTGCCATGCCCGCACTGGCGACAGAGCGTGATGTCCTGGCACGAACTCACGTCCGGATTGGTCGGCTCCATATCTACTCAAATGCCTACAACAAAGCATTGAACCATTATCATGCGAGTCGCACATTGGCCGAAGCCGACGGGGATGATGATCTCTTATGCAGTGTGCTCTCTGGGATGGGCATCATCTATGGGATGCGTGGCGAGCTACAAAATTCGTTGGAAGCCTTTCAGCAGATGCGCATTGTCGCTGAACGTTGTGGCAATATGCGTATGGTGCTGATGGCGCGCTCCAATATCTCTGTCTCCCATTATCGTCTGGGGCAATTTGAGGAATCGTTGGAGTCAGCGCGCATTGGTGTACGCGTCGCCAAAGAATTGGGTGACCGAGTAAACAGCATGGTTGTGCTCGTCAATGAATCGGAGACGCTTTGTCAGCTAGGGCGGGTTGAAGAAGCCGCTAAGAGCGTGGCCGAAGTCGAAGCCATCATCCCCACCATCGACTACAATATCTACTACACCACGATTCTACTGGGCGCGCAGGCCAGCGTTGCCCGTCTCCAGGGCGATACAGCGACCGCCCTCGACAAGTTTGCACAGACCAGTGCGCTAATGGAGGAAATGGGGAACCAGTTTGAGGCGGCGGATGCAGCTATTGAGGTTGTCAATACCTATCTTGCCATGAGCAGCGACCCGCCTACCGATGTAGAGCAGCATGTTACGCCTTGGATTGAAAAGATTCATCATGCTGGCGAGACATTGGAGCAGTATGATTTGATCAGCGAAGGACATCGTTTGGCAGGGCAAATTGCGCTGTTACAAGGCGATCACGAGACAGCAAGACGCTCCTATGAAGCAGCAAAGGATGCACTCTTGACCGAAGAGAATGATCGGAACCAGTATTTGTTGCGAGTGCTGGAAAGAATATCCCCATTATTAAACATTTGACACGGATTGAAGTCCCCGTTATTATGTCATTTAATAGATGTCGAGCATTTGTTCGTGGCTTAAAAATTTATCAATTTGCATTTCGCTTGCGCTTGAACTAGACTTCCACGTATCAATTGTCGATTGACTAATACAGTGATAAACCATCAAGTACAAGGACTATCTACCATGCAAAAGATTGTACGAGGGCAACCTCTGCTTATCAACAAAAATTTGGGCAGTGCTGAGTTAACCACTGCTGCGCAGTTGACCTCGACCAACGCGGACGGGTTACCTGTTATCCCACCGACGGTGAAACAGATGTATGATTTTGACCGCAATGGCTGGCTATTAATTCCAGGGGTACTATCGGGTGATGAACTGGCCGAGATACAAGCGTATTGCGAAAGGTTGATTCACGCACCAGGGCGTATACCCAATCTGGACACAGGGAAAGGTGCTGCATCCATGTCGGGACCGCTGGAAAAGTTGATGGATCATCCGATCATCGTCGGCTTTCTCAACGAATTTCTGGCCTATGCCCCCTGTGCGAGCGAGGATAGCTATGGCTTTCGCATGGAAACCAGTATGCTCTTTCATCGCTCGGTAAAGCATCAGCAACGCCCCTTTAGTCCCCATAATGGCAATGGCCTTCTGCGTCCACCTTGGGATTCGCACTACTACCGCTGTGTACCCGGCAAGGTATGGAGCGGACTCACACGTGTGGTATGGGAGTTAAATCCGGTGAAATATCGCCAAGGGGGAACGCTCTTTATCTCGGGTAGTCACAAAGCCGCCTATCCAGTGCCAGAGTCAGCGCGGCTAGATGAGCAATCACCCATCTGGGAAAGCTACAGTTGTCCCGCAGGCTCTGTCATCATTTTCACCGAATCGACCTCCCACAGTTCAGCGACATGGACCGACGCCGAAACGGATCGCCTCGCCATCTTCAACCTCTACAATGCAGTAGCACATCGTTGGTATGATTGGCTGCCTGACGCCGATACCCTAGCGCAAATGCACCCCAAACGTCAGTCGCTCTTCCGCGATGTACATGTGGTCAACAATGTCGAAACTGGTCAATTTCACGAACGGGTATCACCTTTTGAGGAGGCGTAAACAATATGAGTAGCAAAGTACATCCAGAAGTACATCCATATATCATCAATAAAGATATGGGGCAACCGATGGCCCCCTATGCCGATGAATTTCCCAAATTCAACGGCGATGGTCTGCCCATTATCGACCCAACACCCGAACAGAAATATATATTTGACACCAAAGGCTGGCTATTGCTCCCAGCAGTCCTTAATGGCGATGACCTTGCCGAGATGCAGGCGTGGCTGTGGCGACTGCATCATGAACCGAACACAATTCCTGAGCATGAACGCACACCGCTGGCGGGGCCAACCCAAAAGCTGATTGATCATCCCATCGTCGTCGGGATGTTAAACGAGTTTATGGCAAATCCGTCGGTCTCTAGCCCAGAATGTTACGGCTTTAGCTTAGGCGCCTGCCCATTCTGGTATCGCACAGCTCCGGGCCGACGTTCTGCGGGCAAGATCGAGACACGCCCCTTTATCCCCCATAACGGCAATGGGCTGCTGCGGCTCCCCGGTGATGTCCACAACTATGACTCATTTCCGGGCAAGAGCTTCTGCCCTCACCTACGTGTGGTCTGGGAGCTAAATCCAGTCAAGCATGGGCAAGGTGGCACACTGCTGATTACAGGCAGTCACAAAGC
Source organism: Chloroflexota bacterium (assembly GCA_039029935.1). Taxonomy (GTDB): domain Bacteria; phylum Chloroflexota; class Anaerolineae; order Caldilineales; family Caldilineaceae. The sequence goes on along the minus strand of JBCCFC010000284.1, from coordinate 6,804 downwards.
CGCGTTCACCGCACCCGACGAAATCACTGAGTCAACATCCGATTGTTGGACGACCTATGAATGTCCAGCGGGGTCACTGCTCTTTTTTGCCGAAGCCGTCACCCACAGTGCCACCGCATGGACCAACGAGGAGAACGATCGCATGGCGATTGGCACACTCTACAACCAAATCGAAGGTGGCTGGGGTCCACCATTGCGCCCCGACCCACGCCTGCTCGACTCTATGCCACCTATCCGCCGCACACTCTTCCGTGAACGCTTTGTGCAGGATAATGTAGTTGGGGCAGACTTTACGCGGCTTTATCCCAAGCGGGCGCGGATTTTGCAGAGTGTATAGGGTTGAAGAGTTGAAGAGTTGAAGAGTTAACCGTAGACCTGTTCATAAAGTGGCATGGACATCCTTGTCTGTGTTGGACGACAGCCCAAAGCCCCTTAACTGCAAAGATGCCCATGCCACTTTCATACCACATATCACCTAAACTATTCGTAGATATTCCGCATCTGCCACGCATCCAACGATGTCAATACCGCATCCTGCCCCTGCGCCCGTAATGACACACCAACACTATCACCACGCTCTGGATAGACACGAGCTGCCACACATTGCTTACCATTGACAAAAACTTCCACAACACTGCGGTCAATAAAGACTCGCAGATTGAGTTTCTCACCATCTTCAATGTGAATCGGTGCGGTTTCCGGTGCGCGCGAGAGGACATCCGGTGCAGTCGATGAATAGGACATATCCAGCGTAATCAAACTCTCGTGACGAATGGGTCGGTTGCGCAATGCGCCGGAGTTTGCATTGAGTGCAGTCCCATTTGGTACACGGAAACGACGACGGAAACCACGATGCTTGTAGAAAGCGATGCGTGTGTACTCTTCCTTGTCCGGTGAACGCAACACATTAAGTTCCACCATCGGTGCATCCTGCGGGTCAATCTCCAATTGCAGTTCCATTGCATTGCCCTGCACCGCATCCAACACAACTTCCTGATTGGCAGGCAGGGTCATGCCATCCACATGCTGATGAGCATAGCGCAACGATTCAATGTCACCATCCGGTTCTTGCAACAACTCTCCATGTTCATCCAAAGTCAAACGACGGGGCAAGGTCATAATCTGGTTCCAGCCTTCAGTTGGCTTGGCCGGGTTCATGTTGAAGATGACCGTGACGCTGCCATCCTCGTTAGGTGCAGCCGATGGCGCATGGACCCCCGCTGGCGTAGACGGACCAAAGTTGAAGAGACCACCATCAGTCACCACAAACTTATCACGGTCGGTGTCATAGTCCCCCAGTAGATATTGCCCACCACTCATATGACTAAAGAACAAGAAGATATGTTTGTCGCCCTGTTTGTCTCCTATCGGCCAGAAATACGGACACGCGCCATCATCACCCACAATCGTATACTGATCATCCTCCATAAACGGATGCAGATATTCCCAATTCTCTAAATCCTCCGAGCGGAACAGAAAGTTGGCACGAATCTGTTTGCCACCCGGACCATTGGGCAATGTACCACCAGAAAGTGCATAGTAGGCATCGCCTTTTTTCCAGATGCAGGGGTCGAAGACCGTATATTCGGATGCTGTTGGGTCCTCAGGGAAAGGAATTACGGGCGCATTGGTCAGCTTTTCCCAGTTGAGCAGCAATGGGTCATCCGAGACCGCCACCATGTTGCCCACCTTTGTGCCGTGATAGATAGCAATCACCCGGTCATCCTCTGCCAACGCCGAACCAGAGAAACAGCAATCCTCGGGATTAGGATAGATGGCATAGGGCAGGTCTCGCCAGTGAATCAAGTCATCACTAATGGCATGACCCCAGTGCTGCCGTGTATCTTCTGGTGGATACGCCTGATAGAAGAGATGCCAACGCCCCTGCCAAAAACAGAGACCATTGGGATCGTTGAGCCGATGTTCGGGGTTGACGTAATGATAGATAGGACGATGTGGGTCATTCTCATAATTTTTGCGATAGGCGTTGAGCCGCTGCATCAGTGGATTGCTTTCGAGGGCTGCTTCTTGTTCTTCCAGCGTGTTTGGGAAGCTGTAGAAGGGGACTTTGGATGTATAGTCTACGGTCGTCATGTGTTTCCTCTCTTTGTGATTGAATATGATTAATAAGACCAATCGCCCATTCCAAGATTGCTAAACCGTAGACCGTCCTTTCAGGTCGGTAGTGTGCTACGGTTTATGCTTCTTGATACAGCCATTGGTATAACTATGGTCAATAAGTACGATGGGTTGATCATACACCAGAATTGATTTGGAGCGCAACCGCGTATATTTTTCCAATCCATGTTCAACCCTGCATACCAGCGCATGGGGAAACGCAATTGGCCGCAGCCTTTGCCCGCCACTATGGTCAATACTTCATGAGTGGTGTCTACTGGCTCGATATGAGCGCACCCGATGATATGAAGTAAAATATCTAAGTTCAAACACAAACGCGATACTGACCACTCTCTTCATCGCGATTTTGAGGCCGACACTACCATCCTTGACCCTCATTACCCTAAGTCTCCTTTACCCGCTCTCAATCCTCCTTTACACTCTTTGACAAATTAATCGCATATCTTTAACTGGTGTTGCCCTTAATGCCGTTCAACGAGAGCCTTCTTCCAAACTTGGTATCAAGAACAAACGCCTCAAGGCTGGCTAGGATGAGGACTATCTTCGCTCTGTTCTTGACCAACTTCTCATTTAAACGCGATTGCCCTAAACTGACCGTGTTGTTGTATTGTACTATCATCCTCATCTCATCTATAATTGAACGTATTAGTCAAGAGATTTATATGAAATTTATACGATTAGGAGATAGACCTATGAGAAACGCTCGTCAAACACGAACTCTGATACCACTCATCGCCATTGTGATACTGACGGTTGTTGTCGGAGCCAACCTGTTTGCATCAACGACCAACCCACGCCTCGTCAACTCACAGGCACTCCAGCCTGCACAAACGTCAACCCAATCACCAACCCCACAGCCACCAACCCCACAGCCAACATCAGAATTTCAAGGTGAAATCAGTGCAACCGTATTGAATGTACGTTCAGGGCCTAGCACCAACAACGAAATCATCGGGTCACTCTCATTGAGCGAAACGGTCGATATTTATGCTCGCAATGAGGATGGCACATGGTGGTATGTTTGTTGTATATCGGGAACAGATATCCCAGGTTGGGTGAGCGCACAGTTTGTTACCCCAAACTTTGACATTGAACAAACACAAGCATTGTTACCGCTTCACCAAACGCAATTGACGCCAACACCCACACAAACAATAACACCCACATTGACATCTGTGATGACTGCAACGCTGCCATCTCGCCCCGCCGCACAACTAGACCCCGCCGACCGCAATGGGTTGTATGATGCCGCCCCAGCCATGATGATTGATGTCAATAACACCTACATCGCCACCATGCAGACCGAAAAGGGCGATATCAGAATCCGTCTCTTTGCCGAGCAAGCCCCCGTTACGGTCAACAACTTTGTCTTTCTGGCGCGCCAAGGGTTCTATGACAACACCACCTTCCATCGTGTCCTCAACAATTTCATGGCGCAGGGGGGCGACCCAACAGGCACAGGCGCAGGTGGTCCAGGCTATCGGTTTGAGGATGAATTTACTGACGAGTTGCGCTTTGAACGTGCAGGGTTGTTGGCGATGGCAAACAGCGGCGTCAACACCAATGGCAGTCAATTCTTCATCACCTTTGTACCAACACCACACCTGAACGATTTACACACGATCTTTGGCGAAGTCATTGAGGGTATTGAGGTGCTTGATCTGCTTACCCGCCGTGACCCCAACCAGAGCCCTGACTTTGAAGGTGATACCCTCATTTTTGTCGGCATTGAAGAATCGACGTCCGCACAGGAGATGACACCAACGGCGACCCAGACATCCATCATCACATCGACCGCAACCTTTACGCCCGTGCCAACGATACCACCCACGTTGACACCGACATCCCCAAATTGCCCCGGTGCTCCTAATTTACTCGTTACAACCTCCGCACCCAGCGTTCAAGTAGGTGATGTGATTACCGTCTTTGCCCAGACTGATGGCGGCTTTGGTCTTCCACAAATTACGTGGCGTATTGAAGATAAGAATGGTGATGAGCAAGCACAACCCATTTTTGAATCATTACAGGAGAATGGACTTAGACCCGGTGGTGGCAGTGTGGACATTGCCTTGCAGTTCCGTGCCTTGATGACAGGGACAGCCGTTATTGATGTTGCGGCCAATGGCGAGGTGAGTGTTGAGAGCGGAGGTATGTGTGCATTCAGTTTCACCACGATCTCAGGCCGCACTGAGCCGATTCAAGTCGTGAATGAAACGGTTGCGACGACTCTGACGCCACAACCAACCTTACCTGTCTCTACAAATACGCCGACACCAACGGCAGTGCCTGAATGTGCTGGACCACCGGACCTTTTGGTCACAACCTCGGCATCCACCCTCTATGCTGGTGATATGGTCACTGTCTCTATCCAGACACCGGGAGGCTTTGGCATCCCAACTATATCGTGGGCGATTGAGGATGAGAATGGTGAGGCACAGACCGAGCCAATTTTTGAAGCGTTACAGGACAACGACCTCCAACCCGGTGGCAGTTTCACGAGTATGGACCTACAATTCCGTGCCTTGACCCCAGGAACAGCACACTTTGGTTTCTCCTTGCATGGCGAAGTCGTACCGAGTGAACCCGGCACGATGTGTCCATTTTATTTCACAACCATCACCAACACCTCCGAAACGGTCCGTATTCTGGATGCGCCGTCATTGCCCAATGCGGATTATGAATGTACCGATGGCTATTATGAGCAGGTCGATGCGCGGAGCGAAACTGTGTATATCCCCAATAACTGGACGCTTGTGACTAGTAATGGCACACCCGTCATCAACAGTACACGCACCTTCTTTGCCAAAAGCTGTGATGGCAGTGCGCATGTCGAACGCATTAGTGGCATTGACAGCATTGTCGTGCGCGCCCAAGATTTAGAGACACCACCAGAGCCAGGCAAATCCTTTGATGTCTCATTCTATCACCAACACCCTGCCGTTGTTGGTGTCGATTACAGCGCAAGTGGCTGGGCATTGAGCCTTTGTGGTGGCAGCAATGTGCCCAGCGATTGCCCCGAAGATGTCTACATCGCCAAGATGATTGGCATTGACCCGACAGGCGGCACAGACCCGCTGGCAGAGAGTGTGATCTGGGCAGAGAACCGCGATAACTTTGTGACCGCGGATGACGAACGCATCGGCTGGGCCAATATCCGCACCAGTGCCAAAGCGGAGGCGACCGCTGTCACCGTCTTTATGCGACTCAACAGCCCCTTCCAGTGGCATGGCAATCATGGTTTCTTGGATGCCGCCAGCCTCGTTCGCGCACCAACAGCTAGCTTGAATGCGCTACCCACCTGTGTCGATGGCACGGATTTAGACCTCTCTTGGACGACAGTGGCAAGCGCAGATATTGCAGCGATTCCCGCGGGAACCTATCAAAACTTGGTCGATGTACAGGTGCGTGACAATGCCGATAGTGCGTGGCGTGATGTGGTATCAGGTTTCGTTGGGGATGGCAGCAACACTTTTGTGGCCGAGACCATTGACCGATTCTATGAGTTCCGCATCCGTGCCAGAGCCGAGCAACCACCTGCACCACCCGAAGGCGCATCGCCCAATCAACGCTATCCGGGTGTCTGGTCGGAGCCAATATCTGTGTTCTTCCGCGATCCAACCACCATTGACACACCCGCTGCGGACGTGACACCACAGCCGTTCCCAGAAGCCGACTTTTATCTGTTCTTGCCAATGGTCGAGCGGCAAGAGACGATAAGACCCGCGTGTGAATAGACTGTTTTGAAGTCTTTTAGATTGGTCCAATAAGTGGAGGGTGTTCCAGTTTTTTGAGAAATTTGTAATGCTCAGAAAGAAGTTGCAATTTGTTATGCGTTATTTCCCACCAGCTATATCAATAAATGAACCCGTGACATACGATGCTTCATCTGATAAAAGCCATGCTATAGCATTTGCAACTTCGTCTGGCGTACCACCACGTTTGAGCGGTATTTGCGGAGATAAACGCTCAATTCTATTTGGCTCCCCACCATCAGCATGTATATCTGTATGAATGAACCCTGGTCTTACAGCGTTTACTCGAATCCCTTTAGGTGCAAGCTCTAACGAGAGACCTTTTGTTAGCGTATCCATTGCACCTTTTGATGCTGCGTAATCAATATATTCGAATGGTGAACCTGTTCGTGCAGCTGCCGAAGAAACATTCACTATCGCACCACCGGATTTAACTCGTTTGATATATTCTCGCGAACACAAAAAGCAACTTGTCACATTTGAGTTCATTACCTTATTAAACCGAGCGATATCCATATCTACTAGTTGTGATTGATTGAACAATATCCCAGCATTGTTGACTAAATGTGAAACTGAGCCAAAGTGTGTTTCTGTTGCATCAAACAATCTAGCGACATCGGCTTCATCTGACACATCTGACCGACATGCAAACGCACTACCGCCATTTTGCTTGATATCCGCAACAAGCGAATCTGCAGCAACCGAATTTTTTAGATAATTCACACAAACAGAATAACTACGTGAAGCTAACAACTTAGATGTAGCAGCACCTATTCCTCGACTACCGCCTGTTACGATAACAATCTTATTCAATGAACTTCTCCTTATCGTGTCCATTTTAAAATTATTGGGCCAATCTGGTTGGATCGATATTTTCTCAGCCAATGCAAGCCATTTCTAAGGATATTTTCGG
>JBCCFC010000283.1:0-11929 GCA_039029935.1 Chloroflexota bacterium | reverse complement strand
CTTTTTATCGTTATTGTCATGCTATTGCCCCTATGTTTTCCCAAACATGCGCTGCGCTCGAACAACCGCGCCTTTGGCTTTACCCACAGCTTTTCGCCAAAGTGGTGTTTTGAATTGACGGGGTTCAATCGTGACAAGTTTCTTCTTTGAAAAAGCACCATATGTTGTTTCAAAGTGATGAATTTGGCGAGCCATAAATGGAAAGAATTGATAGCGATTTAGAATAAGCTCGCGGGCATGGGCAATGGCCTCTTGGTTGCATTGCCAAGCATGGTTGGCAATGGCTTCTTCAATAATCCCGATGGCCTCATCGGGTTGATGGATGTCAATCTGGATAAAACTTTCGATAGGGAAATAGTCTGCCAGCCTTGTACACCCATAATAAATCGGCATGCACCACGCCAAATAGCAGTCAATCAGTTTTTCGCTCCAATACAATGGGTTGCTATAGTTCTCAACTGCGATGGAATAGCGATAGGGAGCCAACCCTGACCATTTATCTTCCACACAAACAAACCCTAGTGTTGCTTGATGCGCGGCAATGGATTCGCGCGTAGCCCCTGCTTGACGTAGATAATATTCATAGGTGGCGATCAGGTCGATATCCAGTTTACCTTGAATACCATCCAAAAAATCCATCCGTGCGCGGTGTCCTTGAAAATAGCGGAGTCGACTTGTAATCCAAGAGAGTTGATGTGGCTTTTCTGGCGGGGTGAGTGTTGAAAGAAAATCATAATCCTGATTAACATGCCAAGGCAAGGCCGCTTGGCTCTGCATATACAGCGGGCCAATCAGGTCAAGGTCGGTTGTCAGCATACGAGCGGCATAGGGTGGATTCACATGCCAAGCCTTTCTAAACTCGGTAGGCGGCTCTTGAATCATCGACCAGATATGTTCAGGTGGGCATGTAACTGTTGTGGTTTCAAGTGTATTGTTGAGAACAATGACATAATCGCACTCCTCAACAGCATCGGTTGTAAATGTGATGCCATCCCATACACCGCTGTGATTCGGTGTCTGTCGTGCTATATCAGGCCAATCCCAATCTTTGATTACACGCACCAATGTCATGGTGTTGTCTCCTTATCGCTAAGTTGCGCCCATTGTACTTCGGGTGAACCTTTTAAAAAAAATAAAGTATGTCCTTTATAGTTTGTTTCTGCATATGCCTGTTTGCCCCAATCCGAAATACTTTGAGATCCCCAAGCAAATTGACCCCACCAGTACGTCTGTACATAGGTGGGTTTCTGCTTCTTGATCGAATAGTCCAAATCGTACTTGTTATGACCAACAACGCCGCGCATCCCAAACCAGTCTGGCTGAACCAAATCCGGTTCCAGACGGGCGATATACTTATCCGCTTTCCCCAAAAAGTCAATGCTTACACGATCTGCATAATAAGGAATCACACCTGCCTCAATCACACCAATCGTCGCTTTTGGTGTTGTGACGTTTTGAAGGGCAATGGCAATATCTACATTGCCTCGATGTGCTTCTACTTTATAGGGTCTCGAAATGAAGGCGATTTCACGTCGAAATGCATTGTTGGTTTGTAACACAAAGAGAAACACGACAACAATAAACATGATGGTCTTCATCAATTGCACATTGACGACTGGACGACGCAACATATATTTTTGAAAAAAGTGTGTCTTTGCCAGAACCTCGATCATCCATAGCAACTCATACACCAACAACATTAGAATCAATGGCATTACGGGAGCCAGCATTCGCCAATATTGCCAAGGGTCGCCGCCTGCCCAGACTTGATAGCCTAAGGTTGCCAAAATGATCATCGCCAAAAGCAATTTTTTGCGGTGAAAGTCAAAGAATACCCCCAACAAGGCAATACTGATCATGACCAGATTGGTTTGCAAAAAGGGTTTGATAAAAATTAGACCGTTGCGAATACGGTGGATGTATGGAATCCCCTCAATCTTTAAGACATAGGTATTGGGGACCAGTTCGCCATAATAGAACCAGCGAAAGAGTGTTTGACTGAACGGAAGAATCAGGTAGAGACCGACGACCACAAAAAATAATTTGAGCTTTCTGGCCTGTCTCATCTGATACCCTAGATACGCCAATATAATCAGGGCAGGGACCAATGCATCTGGTCTTGTCAGATAAGCCAATCCCAATGATAGCGAAAGGCGATACAGATAATGGGTCTGATCTGTTTCTTCATATCGCAGGACCATCAGGATACTGAATAAGAGCAGCATCGTCACAAGTCCTGTTTCCATCCCCATCAAACTCCAGTAGACCAGTGGGTAGTATGCCAGTGTGCAAAAAAAGGCGAGAGTGCGTAGATGTTGACGCAGCACCGTTGATAATCGCTCATCGTCACTGACAGCATCGGCAATACGCATGGTCAGATAGGCATTCCCCACCATAAACAGGATGCCTGCCAACTGAATTGCCAGCACTGCAAACCGCTTATTGTCAATGACAAATGCGGATAGCGACATCAACAACACCATCAATAGATTGGTATAGCCTTCAACATATTCACCCGGGTTCCAGACCAGCCCCACGCCATGTGCAAAATTCCAAGCATAGCGCATTGATATCATGGCATCATCAAACAGGCTGAAATAGCGTAGTCCATCAATGGCAATAAAGGAGGATCGATAGATAAACAATAGACCCCATAGCGTAAAGCCCAAGGTCAAGAGAGATAGCGTCCATCGCTCAAAATGCTGTTGCAGATGCTTCATCACACGCATTGGGTGCAAAGCGGGCATAGTCAATTTCTCGCTTTCCAAGAATAGAATAATAGCCACCAAAATAGTGGACGGCTCGAATCCGCGTCACCAAGTCGGGATGTTTTGTGGCAATCTCTGATTTGATATAGTAGTGATGCGCCCCATGTGGGAATTCACGAAAAGCAGAAACCAAACAATAATCGTACTCATCCACATACGGGCGTACAACCGCCAACATCGAATTCCAAGGCGAAGGAGAGATGATATCTGCCGGGACAATGGGCAAAAAATCACCCGCAAACATCACCAAATCGGGCTGATGTTCTTCTAAATAGGGTTGGGTAATCTCGCCATTGTGGGCAATCCACTGGTCATTCAATCCCCACATGTCAATGGCGGTCCACTCCGAGTAGAGTGGTAGCAACCCCGCTTCTGTCACCGCCATCGTATAGCCTTCGTCACGATAGTCGCGCAAAACCATCGCCACATCATACCGTCCATCGGGACGCGGATTGAACCGCGCATAGCCCATATTTTGCCCCCGGCCAATATATGCTGTCATAATCAATGCAAAGAGGATCAGGGTCAGCCGGCTACGCATGGTCAAGCTATTAAATTTGTCCACCAAGGACCATTCCTGCGCAAGCCCCTTTAAGACCAGTGGATAAGCGAGTAGAAGAATGGGCAACGCGGCATATTGAAACCGCGAACGGTAGTTCATCTCATCCGAGAGCAGCATCCACAATCCGGCAAAGCCAATGATGGGCAGCACAAGGCTGACTGTGCGCCACAACGCTTCCTTGGATCGCAAACCAAGCAGAAAGACAAAGAAAAATGGGTATGAGATACCGAGAATATTGAGCAACGCTACTTTGAACATACCCGTATGTAACTCCCCACCCCCCTTTTTATAAAACGGATTCGGGAGTGGGTAGCCAAAATAGTCCCACCGCCAAAGAAAATAGCCACCGCCTATCACCAAGAAGATGGCAATAAAGTAGAGCAATGTCTTCTGGCTTTTCCGCCAACCTTTGGCGAGTAGAATACTGAGCAGCATAAAGCCTGTGAGAAAAACGCCTTCTGGACGAATTAGCCCTGTGGTCAAGGCCGATAGCCCAAACCCCAACGCAAGGGGATGAGATTCATCTCGGTCCATGAGTATGAGTGCCAAGACCCACGTCAAAGAAGCAAAGAATGCAAACACAGTTGTGCCAAATGCTGCCTCCACATAGACTAGCCCAGGCCCTGTGGCTAAATAGACGCCGGAGATTAAGGCAATAATATAGGAGTGTGAGAATCGTCGAATGCCCAAATAGATCAGGGCAACACTGGCAAGATGGGCGACAAACCCAAGCCCGCGCGCCGCATCTGGTAGCGATATCCCGATGTTGGTGACACCTGCAACCATCAGCATATAGAGAAAGTCTGTCGCACCATCTACGGGTGTCTCGCCAATATTCCAGACAATCCCATGTCCCTCCGCAACGTGTAGCGAGTAGCGCATCAGAATCGCGGCATCTTCAAATGGGTGTGCTGAAAAATTGAAAAAACGCATGGCCCAAAGCATCGTAAAGACGAGTAAAAGCATGATGGCAAGCGCGTCTAAAATCATGGCTGTTCTTCTAGAGTTCATCACAATGTGTTCCTAACTATCCTGTGTCATGTCGCGGAGAAAAAGCCACCCTCGTTTATCTTTATAATAGTCAAAAATAGCCCCTGTCTGCATCGGGATACCTTCAGCGACCAATCGTACCGCCGAGGGAATATCGACCCATCCTCGAATGTTGGGGTCGGTGATATACAAGTCAAGATAGTAATCTCCTTGCATTGTCTGCGGCCATTCCATAAACCGAACCAAATGAAAATCACCGCTAGGGTATACCTCTGCTTGTCCATGTTCGTGGCCTGGACTGTAAAAGGCCAATGGTGTGTCTTGGGCGTCACGTACTTGCACTTCAACCTCCATGCGTTTTGGTTGTTCCAGATGCCCAATGATGTCAATTTTCAGATGTGGGGTATGGGCTGGAAGGGTCAGTTCATCGTTCTCCGACTCATTGACCCGAACCGTTTGAACCTGAATATCCTCATGTGCATAGGTGATTCGTTTTGCAATCACGGTTGCGGTGGTTCTACTATTCTCTAAATACATCTGAATACAGGTGGAGATATCTCCGGTATAGTCGATTTGTCCCGATTTTAACAAGATACCCTTTGTACACAGGGTGCGTATCGCTGCCATGCTGTGGCTGACAAAAAGTACCGTCCGTCCCGTCTTGGCAACATCATTCATCTTCCCTAAACACTTTTTCTGAAAGGCAGCATCACCGACAGCGAGAACTTCATCGACCAATAGAATTTCTGGCTCAAGATGCGCAGCAACAGCAAAGGCCAATCGTAGATACATACCACTTGAATAGTGCTTGACAGGGGTATCAATAAACTTCTCTACTTCGGCAAAGGCAACGATCTCGTCAAACAGACGTCCAATGTCCGTATGCTTCATGCCCAAGATTGCACCATTGAGATAGATGTTTTCGCGCCCTGTCAATTCCGCATGAAAGCCCGTTCCCACTTCCAGCAGCGAACCCACACGCCCATGTAGGGTTACATGTCCCTCTGTCGGCTCGGTAATGCGTGAGAGAATTTTGAGTAACGTACTTTTACCTGCCCCATTTGCGCCAATAACCCCGACGACCTCACCCTGTTTGACCTCAAAAGAGACATCTTTGAGTGCCCAGACGGTTTCCGAATTCAGGATCGTCCCATGAGTCCAGCTAGACCGGAGACGACGATACGGGGTAAGCATTAGGTGAGCGAGCGTCTCTCGCAGTGAGTGAGGATCGCTATGTCCAATCGCCTCTCTAGCACCGATTCGATATTGTTTGGAGAGATGCTTCACTTGAATAGCAAGATTACGATTCATGGCATATTGGCTTTCGATTCGACCATTGCTAACAGGTCAGGATAATAAGGGCTGTCTTGTCTTAATGCAATGCCCATGTCCGCGTTTAGTATTTCTGCTGAAAAATAGGTGTACTGTGTTAAAAAAAATTCATTACTAAGAATTTGGTCATTCATCTCTACGTAGTCAGGATGCGGCAGATAGATAAAATCAGGGTGGTGTTGTGCAAAGAATGTCTCCGCGGAAAATCCATGATGGGCAATATCGGTATTGTTTAACCCTGTCAAGTCAATAATAGTTTTATCGAGATGCATGACACTGGGTAAACCCACCTCTGTTGTGGCAATGATCAAGTCGTTCTCATATAGGACGAAGTTATCGAGACCAAACCAATACGATGTCATCCAAGGAGTAGATGTATAGTGTTTTTGCAAATTCCAATTAAAAGGGTAAAGGCGAATCTCTTTGATTTGATAGACAAATGGGAGCAATACAATCAATAGGAAGATAACGGCAATCTGTCTTGGCACGTACAAAAAAAAAGATTCAAGTTTCTGCATGATTGATGAGCCGATGGATATAATATAGGATATGCTAAAAATGGTCAGGAAAATAATGGCTGGGAGTGCTGGGTAGTAAAAGCGTTGAGCCATGCCCATCACAGGTGTGACAAAAAACAGATGATACACAAAAAATACGATTGTCGCCATCAACAGTCCCCGTTCTACTGGTGATATAGTCCGCCACCACCGTCGAAGTCCTGTACATACGCTTATCATAATCAAGGCAAATAGCAGACGGTAATTAAAGATAAAGTCTTTAAAACGCCAAAAAGCTTTGTATTCATAATGAGTATAAAACGCATCGCCGTAGAGACGTAACCCTTTGGCATAAAAGGGAAGTGGTACGGGCGAGTTGAAATAGAGATTGGCAAACCACATCATCACAAGCATCATGCTAAGTAGGATAAGCCCAATCCAGATAGCAGATATTCTACTACGCAGATCTGTCGAGAAGAGTAACAAGGTTCCCGGAACCGCCAAGGCGTACAGCATTAAATCAGGACGCACAAGATACATCAGGCCGCCCACAACACCAGCAAGGATTGTGCTTGTTGGTGAGACAGTCTTCTCATGCCATTTGAGCACAATAATGTATAAAGTTAAGTAAGCCATAGCAAACATAGTATCCATACCTGTTAAGAAATGGGTTTTGACTGTGTAATAGGGGATTGTAACGAGAAGCAACATAGCGATGGCCGCTAAACGTTTGCAGATAGGTCCAGCCTGAAAATGTTGTAGGGTCATACAGGCCATCAGTATAAGAAACAAGCAACCTGATAAATAGCTGGCAAGCACCATTGTGGTTGCTGGATTTTCAGTGAATGCGTATAGGGGCAAGACCGCAACAAACAAATAGAGGAGGGATGTCAAACCAAAGGTGGGGTCTCCCTCCGGATTCCAGGAAACTGTCCCATAATGAAGGACATTGTGGGCATATCGGGCAAACATATAGGCATCATCCCACAGACTCAGTGTTGCCGAAAACATGCCAATCGCTACAGCCCCCAACGTCATAAAAAGCAGTACCGTATAAAATTGAATGCTTCTCTGAATGGTCATCGATGTATCTACTCTAGCTAAATAGGACTTACAAAGTCAAGCGTTAATGACGCTGGATAGCTTGTAGCGGCTTGATAGATCAAGCCCGTACGACTGCGTAAGTCCTAGTGAAAATCTCTGTTAATCTATAATCCAGTTCTCTTGCATCCAAATGCCCCACCACTACACGACATCGGCAAAACTCTTCTCCATGCGTCGGAAATAATAGGTCCCACTGGCTAGTAACCCAATTGCGGCCATTGTCGATACAAAGAGCATCGGTCCCGGTGCGGTTTCTGTCCCCAACAATGCCCACCGGAAGCCCTCAACCACGCCTACCATCGGGTTGATGCCATAGAGAGTACGCCAAGGTTCGTCGAGCAAACTGCTGGGATAGGCAATGGGTGTGGCAAAAAGCCAGAATTGGGTGATAAACGGAATTGTATAACGGACATCGCGGAATTGGACATTCATGGCACTGAGCCATAGCCCAACACCCAATGAGGTTGTGAGTGCTAAGAGTAACAGAAGTGGAAGCCAGATAATATTAAGTGTGGGTATAATACCATAAAACAGCATCATGCCCAAAAGAACCATAAAGGCAATTGTAAAATCTACAATACCAGATAAAACGGTGGCGATGGGAATCGCTAAGCGTGGAAAGTAGACTTTTTTAATCAAATTAGCACTACCAACAAGACTGTTAGAGGCTCCGCCCAAACCGCTGGCAAAGAAGCTCCAAGGCACAAGCGCAGCAAAGCTAAAAATGGGGTAGGGGACACCATCTGAGGGGATGCCAGCCAATTGACCAAAAAAGAGGCTAAAGACGGCCATTGTAAAAAATGGCTGAATAATGGCCCATGCTGCCCCCAACACAGTCTGTTTATAGCGCACTTTCACATCACGCCAGATGAGAAAATAAAGAAGTTCGCGGTATTCCCACAGTTCATCTAGCTTGAGCGACACCCAACCCTTCGAAGGTTGGATATGTGTTACCGTTGAGTATGACATTGCGTCCCTTTCTGAGTGAATAGTGATTGGTGATGAGTGAATAGTGATGAGTGAATAGTGAAGAGTGAATAGTGATGAGTGATGAGTGAACAGTAACTGTTCCTATTCGCTATTTATTCTTCATTCTTCATTCTTCACTATTCACTCTTCATTCTTCACTACTCTAATTCCGCCAGAAAATTTACAACGATCTGCTGCTCATCCTCCGACGCAAGTGTCAACGCGTGTTCGGCTAGGGTACGCGCATCCACGAGATTCTTGGCCTCTTTTAATAATTCTGCAAGGTGTAAGGGGTGTTGATAGTTATGTGGTTCATATTGCATCAATGATTGTAAAACCTCTGCGATTTTTGTGATGTCCCGTTGTTCAACGGGCTGCTCCATGTAAAGTTGATAGAGATTGTTGAGAATCTCGGTGTCTTCTGGCAGGTATGTGCGCAACTCTTCATAGGTTTGGCGCAACCCTATCGTGTCATTGAGCAAGCGATAGAGTTCAATCCGTACCTCATATAGCTCAATGCGGTTTGCCAGCGAGAGATCAGGGACCCAGAGGAGTGCTCTGGTTGACCAAAGCACCGCCTCTGCATACTCCTCCATCTGCATGTGTAGTTGGACAAGGGTACGCAAGGCGAAGTAATTCCAAGGTTGTTTTTCTTGAAACTCAAAAGCCACGTCCAAGGTTCCCTCAACGTCACCCATTTGATAAAACGTATAGATGAGCGTGGTGTATAAAAAGGTCTCTCGATTGTTGCGTGCCTCGGTACGTTTTTGATAGGCGATATTAGGATAGGATTTGCGTTCACCGATAACATTGGCTTCGATTGTTTGACGCACAAAGGCAATCAACGTTTCGGGTTGTTGGCGCTGTGCATAAAGAGAAATCAAGGCTTGATGCGCTGCCCAATTCCAAGGCTCCACGGCCAGCGTTTCTTGATACGCAGCCTCCGCCTCATCCAAATGCCCACTGGTGACAAGAACATCGCCACGATGGTTCAAAACCGTTGTGAGATGGGTGCTAAATGCAGCCAATCCATCGGCAATGTGCAGGCTTGAGGCCAACAAATGCTGTGCCTGCGTTGATTCCTGTGACGCGGCGGCTAGTTTTGCCTGTCTATGGTGGATGCGTGAAAGCAGCAAATGGCTGTTTATCTCCAGCGGATTTTGCACAATGATGGGCGATAACAGGCTCTCCACATGATCAAGCAGTTCTGCCCTATCCATTGACAAAAAATCTTCAAGAGGACGCGATAATGGTTCGGTTTGTGCAATGCGAGATTGCGCATCAACGCCGTCAGCATATAGAACGGCTACATTGGCGGTTGAATCATCTGCTGATTGCGATTCCTCGGCACTGTCGGCCAACTGGAGCAACCATGTCGCCAGCGTAACACGATACTGCGCCTCTGTCCAATCTCGCTTGATGGCTTCTTGGTAGAGCGTAAAACTGGTATCGGGATAGGACACCTGGGTGACTTGTGCCGCACCAAAGAGGCTGTTGGCATAGATGGGCTGGATATGGATGGTTTGAATGACCGCAATACCGACACCCGCAAGAACAAGGGTGGATGCAAGCACACCAAGCCGCTTGATAGGGTAGGTGTATCCCCCCTGTTGCCGTTGTTTTTTTTGTGAGTCAGAGCGTCCAATCGACCTCTGGAACAGGGTCGCTCTGGGTCCCCATTGCATCGAGAACGCGGCGGCGATTAACAGCCACAGAACCAGCCCCCAGGTATAAAAAGCAAACTGATTGGCACGGTTGATATGCAGCGAATAGACACTCATATTATCGGAAACCACCAGCCGATTGGCCTGAACAACACCAAAGAGTAGCGCAAGCCCCCAGAGGACCGCGTTATACACCACCAGATGCAAAAGTACATCTCGCCATCCGTCGGTATTGACTGCTTGCTGATCGCCTAACCATCTCTGCCATGTGCCATGATGCACAATCAGCGCCATTCCAGCAATCCACGTTCCCAAGAACAACCACGCGACAGCCATATTCTCATCATAGCCCCCCGCAAGGTTGACACTATGGGTAAAGGCATTGAGCAGCAGAACCAACCAATTTGAGTCACCCAGATTGTTGTTGACGTAAATGTACACCAATGTCGTAAAGAGGAGGCTATGCTCAAACACAGGGGATTGCCATCGGGTGAGTTTTGTTGTGAAACCAAAACCATTTTCGCTGCTGGGTTCCGTCTGTACTGTAGGGGCAGTGTACTCGCGCAATCGACCTTGACCGACTACAAATAAGACTGCCACAAAAAACCAGACATATAACTTTGTGGTGGTAATAGACATGCCCACGCTGGTTTCGACAAGATGACAGATCACAATGCTTAAGCACAAGATCAGTAGGGTTGGAGATTGTTGTGATGTCGTGGGGGAATGGTCTGAGAGGTAATGCGCTGTTTGTGTTGCGCTAGGGTGACGACGTGGGCGAAAAATGGCGGTGAGTAGATAGAGCAGTAGCCCCAAAAGTAACCCCATCGGCATGACGAAGCCGATGAGAAACCATGACTGTGTGTACAGTACGGCCATTGTGGTCAATGATATCACCGAGAATCCAATAAGGCAGAGAAAAAGAATGGTGTCTCTTTTACGAACCAATAAGGCCAGCCAACGCAAGCCCCAATAAAAAACTTGAATCAATAATGCATAATAGGCCGCGTATCCCAACAATCCCAGAGAGATGAGCTGGTCCCATGTTTCATTGTGGGCGCGGTCCACAACCTTAGACCGTTCCTCAACAGTAAATAATTCAATGGGATAGACCGTTTGAAAGAGCAGACCAAGCGTCTCTGGACCATACCCAATCAGCGGTCTCCAGCGCGCAAGGCGGTCTGGCTCCTGTGTAATCGTCTGGAAGGGGTCGTCCTGTGTATAGAGTTCTTCTACACCCTGCCACATCAAAAAACGCGAATATAGGGTGCGGCTGTCAGGCCGAGTGAATTGTGCGGTCACTGTATTCAACATTGTGTTAATCGCTGACAGTTGACTTGATGCCCCTTCCTGAAATCGCAATGGGCTTGAATATAGACCAACGGCTACCACCTCAATACATCCCAACAAAATCGCAGTGAGCAACAGTTTGCGACCAACATTTTGCCAAATGGTTGCACAGGCCAATACAAATGCAAATCCCAGCCCTACGAGTAGTCCTATTAGGGGACCGCGACTTTGTGTCAAAGACAAAGCCGTCAATTGCAGCCCCATCAACAGCACATAAAAGCTGATCCCACCTAAATGTCCAAGAATTGCATAAATCTTTTTCGATTCTTGAACATTGACCGGATACGGCCAATTCTGTACATCCTCGTCATTTTGTCTCTCTGGCATTTGATGGAACAGAATATATCGACCAAACGTTTTTAGTATGGTATAAAAACGCTCTGCGGTAACAAAAAACGCAATGCTCAAATAAGCGGCGAAAAAGACGGCATTGCCAAGATTGGCAACAACCCGTTCGCTAATCTGCAAGGCAAGCGGGTCTTTATTGAGAAATTGTAAAAGGCCATAGGCCGCAACTGGCACACTTGTGAAGATGATGACGGACTGGATGCGAACCCATTGCTGAGGATAGCGTAGATGAGTAGCGGTCAAGAGTTCAATGATTGCAATGCACAGGTGTGTATAGGCCCCTTGGACTCGGCTCTGAATCCCTAACAAGCTATATTCGGGGATGATGCTAAAAAAGGAACTGAT
>JBCCFC010000282.1:0-11959 GCA_039029935.1 Chloroflexota bacterium | reverse complement strand
GAGTTAATTCGTTCATTTTCTCTAAAGCCCTATTCCCAGGGCCCATTCTTTGTAACATTCAAAAAGGATTTGCCATCGAATCGATAGAGTCCGCCTCCTCCACCGACCCAAAAGCGGCCTTCTTTATCTTCAAAAATTGTTTGTACTGCCATCACACCAAGACCTTGCTTTAGACTGTAGTTGGTAAAGGATTCTCCATTGAAACAATATACGCCAAAGCCCTCAGAACTAAACCAGATATTTCCCTTCCTATCCTCATAAAGGGCACAAACTTCATTGTTGCCAATGCTATCTCTTGAGGTGTAATTGGTAAAGGAGGTGCCATCATAACGGCTTACCCCTCCGAATCTGGTTCCAAACCACATATTTCCTCTGCTATCTTCCATTACAACATCAACGCTATTATCTGTCAGACCGTCTTTTTCAGAAAATTGGGTAAATGAATGGCCATCATATTTGAAAGCACCGTAACCATTTGTACTAAACCACATATTGCCCGCCCGATCTTCTGTTATAGACCAGGATGTCCCTCCGGTTATGAACTCCCCTGCTATTTCCTCAGGATACGGGAGACCGTATATCCGGCGTTGGCGTCGGCAGGTGGAAGAAGCGCGACTTGAGACACTGAAAGAACTCTTTGAAATACGACGCAACGATATTCTAAATCTTGTACTGTGGCGATACAATCCACAAGCCAAAGACTATGTACAAATCCAAAAATTTCTATCATCCGTTATGAGTAACAACAAATTTAACACCATCATGGATGCAATTATGAATGTGGATGACTTTCGACAATTTTATAAAATTGTTGAAGAGGCGGCATCACCGCTGGAGGAAATGGACGCAGTGCCAGCATAGATGTTCACGACATCAGTTGATTCTACGAATTCGATTACGCATATCATGTTCATTTCCAGAATCTACATAACCACCGCCGTACGTCATACATAACAAAAATGGGACCACCATTGTTGGTTGCAATGGTGGTCCCATTGTATCGTCTCCATAACGTGCGTGTACACTATCACAAACCGAATGTAATCAGAGTTTGCCTATCAGATTGAGGCTCAATCCTCGCTTTCTGGCGGTGTCCAGCCCACATCCAATAACATCTGGGTTGCCTCTTCACGCGAACAGTCCTCGCAGATTTGGACGATGATTTCGAGTTCATGGGGAACGGCGTCTTTTTCGATGGTGAAGCCGAGTTCGAGTAGGCGTTTGACGATGGTGACGGGGCTTTCATCAAGTTTTTCTGACGCTTCCAAGATATGACGGAACGAAACATCCCGCATTAATAGGGATCTTGTTCCCTGCAAGTCCCAAGATACCAGAATACGATCTTCTTGATTTAAAGAATCCATTGCCTCAGATGTAAAATAAGGCTCTTTTTGGCTATTGTATTCTTTTTTTCTATTAACGAGTATAAAGCCAAAATCGCTTAATCTTGCGTCAACGTAATTTTCGTCCTTTTCTAATGTGTTGGCTATATAATTTATATCGGTAGCGGTTATCTCCCTACTTCCTGACCGTCTGTAATCATAATTATCTAAGGCTACCGACATCAGTCTTGCATCTATTTCATCAACGAAACCGACCAGCTCCCAGTTTGGCTCTGGACCCAGCAGTGAGAAGCCAAGGTGCTTCAATTTTTTTGAAATCTCAACAGGGGGTTGTTCCAATTTGATAGCGGCATTAAGAATATGAGAAAGGTCGATTTCTGACTCTATCCACGGAAACTGACCATTTAGGTCTACTGAAATAAAAATGAGTTCCGCCCCACTCAGTGATTCAATCGCATCCCAGTTTAGTTCAGGTACCCCCGATGAAACACCTAAATCACGTAATCGAGATACAATATCACTTGTCTTTTTTGAAAGTGCCTTTGCTTTTTGGAAAATAAAATCGAAAGGTATATCAACCAAATTAAACATATAGATATAAAAATCATCAGATTGATAACCATCACTAGGAGTTAGTGAATATTGGCGAAGGTCTTCAATGTCCAAATATTTTGCAATTGGTTCTAGTGCTAGAATTTCTTGTGCAAATTTTTTTAATCTTTGGAATATCCAAACTCTTGGGTAAGATGTATAAGCATGAGCCAAAATCTTTGGAATAGAATCTGGACTATTATGTTTTATTTCATTGATTCTCATTAGAAAATCATCGTCTGAAGGGATACAGCCCATAGACGACGAGATATATACACCTTTTAAGTACGGCGAAGACTGAGTATGGTAGGTGGACCAAAAATAATTGTCGATTGGAAGCTTTTGATTTTGAATTCCCAAATTCTTCCAAAACTGGTCTGCTATAGCCGGATAACGCATTGCAATGTGTGTAACCATTGTAAAACATTTGGCAGACCAATTAAGTAGAGATTGAACCTCATCATGAGCGGCTGTGATTAGCCAATCGGTGTCCCATGCAATGGTTTGAGAGCGATCAATCGTTAAGCGCGGTTTTTGCTCTGCTCGCAAATTTACAATGCAAAATGGAGTATCTTGATTTGTTTTAGTTAATAATCCATCAGCAAGTAGATAGTTACCATCCTCCTCATTATAATTATCATTAAATATACGAGAGCCAAATCTTGCACGCCACCAAAAATCAGGATTACTTGTCTTGCAGGTCATAGCGCAGATTTCGTGATTATCGTCATGCCCTAATCTACCTGCTGTCCAACGCAGTCTCCGATTACCATCTGAAACAACAGTGGCAAAATCAGCCACCCAAAGCAATTCTTCTAAAGTGTCAACTACCGAAATTGGCTTATTTTGATACTCTGTTCGGCTCAAATATAGCCGAATCCGCGTCCCACTTTGCTTCCTATCTCCTGAACTCAGCCGAATCAAACTACCACTCCCAGAAATCAACGCACGAAGGGCTTCACCCGGTCGCCCGTCACGGTCCATTCTACAGGTTTCCACCTCAAAATCATCGGCCAACATAAAATAGCTCAACACACCAATGCCAAATTGACTATTGGGATAGAGTCGTACATCGTGAGCCAGCCACTCGGCCTGTTCATCAAGAAATTCGGGTGTGTCGGCAAATCGTCGGCCAGCCTGTGTAAAGGTATCGGTCAGTGTGCGAATGTCCATGCCAATGCCATTATCATCGCACTCGATGTAGGGACGCCCGTTCTCAACTCCCTGTTTAAAGCGAATTTCTCTGGGCCAGTCATCTAGGACATTGGATTTGCCTTCACGCTTGAGATAGGTCAGCCGCGCCTCAGCATAACGGCAGGCATCCAGCGCGTTTTGATAGAGTTCACGGATTGCCAGCGAGGGGTCGCCATAAAGTTGTTCACCCATGAGCAGTTCCAGCACTTGGTCTTGTGCCAGCCGAAAGCGTAGATGCGGTGTACGATAGGCGGCATCATTGTTGACTTTCTGCGGCTCAACGCCATCTGCCGTAAAGCGAGCGGGTAGTTGTTGCAATGGCGTACAATCGCTCCATTCAGTGGCACGTCGAGCAGCGGTAAGGATGGTGTTGGTATTTTCCACATGTTCACCCAACACATAGTCAGGTGCAGGATGGGTGCAAGTGGCGCGTAGCCGAAAGCCTGATGGCTGTTCTGGGTCCCATTGCGCGGTGATAATCTCGTCAATCAGTTTCGCCAGCGGTGGTGTATGCAAAACGCCGATATGCTCGACCAGCACCGATGAAAGGACACGAGGATCAATCGCCATTGCACCTGCAATAATCAACAGATAGCCAAGTCGTCGCTCATGAATAGGTTTGGTGTCCCAGCCTATTTTGACGAAATCCCTTGCACTCAAACTGCTGGGACGTTCAGGGGCAGCATAACAATAGCGTGCCAGTTTAGCTAGTCGCTCTAGTCCCAATGTCTCTTTGATCAACGGCTTTGCTTGTTTGATGGCGTGAAGGGCATCCAGTACATTCCCATCAAATAATCCATATTCCTTGTCATTGGATGAAAACCAAATGCTGGGTTCACGCAACAAGGTGCGGTGCATCAACCAGAGCGCAACCTGATTGGCCGCTTCGGAATTGCCACTTTCGTGCAGCCGTGCCGCCTTGCGCAACAGACGAGGATAGGAGCGATGCACTTTTTCGAGCATGGCGCGCATTCCATCACTACAGCCAGTATCATGCAAAGACAGCGGTTCATGCACTGCCATCTTCTCGATAGCTCTCGCAAGAATCGCCTCTCGTAGCAACGGGGCAATACAAAGCAATGCAACTTCGGCCACATTTAATGCCAATTGATCCATTTTCTCTGTTAGCTGATACAGTCCTTGGAGCAGGCGAATCGGCAATTCGCTATCCACCCAGACATCATTGGGCATTGCCTGACATGCGCGTTGGTGTTGTTCCCAACAAGCATTGGCAAGTTGGATAGTGGCCTCTTTGAAGTCATTGGTCAAGCCGTCATCCGGCCAAAGCGGAAACTCATGGATGGCCTCAGACCAAGAGTTTGAGTGATTTGTTCCTATCTCGGCCCGATTATGGATGCTTTTTTCAGCCCATTTGTCGCCATAGTAATGGTGGTGGGTTTCTTGTGTGTTACCATGACCGATTTGTATACCAGTGCTTCTATCAATATTGCCAGCCGTAAACGTGTTTGCCTTTTCTGAATGATGGGTCGGGTTCGACGACATTACGAATTGTGCCTCCGTGATGTTTAATTGCTGCTAGATTAGCGTTGATTGATACGATTACCGGGATAGTACACTGGTTTTGCGGCAAGTGCTTGGAGCAGTGCATCCACTTCTGTTGTAAGCTTGATCTCTGGGAAAGTATGAATTGTTTCCTGATCCCGCCCTTCAATACAGTTATGCACAACCATACGGCCATCGGGGAAGACAAAGTCATCGGGCCAGTCAATCTCCGGAAATTCAAAATCACTACGAGATTTGTGAAAGTCAAAGACAAGGTGCGGATGTTCATAGTGGTCGCCATGCACTCTTGATTTTGAAAGAACAAGTGTGAATAGGGCCGTCCCTGCACGGATTGCTTTATCATAGCCCCGTACTCTCATTTCCGTTATCATCTCTTGCACTTTGGGCGCAAACGAATAGCCAACATCTTCGTAAAAATGCCATACTCTGTCCCAGCTTTGAATAAAATCATGCTCAATTTGTGGATCATGCATTAGAACTTCCCTTGTTTATTGGATTAAAATTTTATGTATTGTAGAGGTAATCGGTTATTTATACAACTTCAATCGGAACAAATGGAATTTCAAGCAAGTGTGCTTAGACATTCACTATGATGCGCTATTGATATAGCTATTTGTACGGTATTGCGGTGTGGTATACAATCGTCTTGAACCAATTTCAATGGGCATATCGTTTCAACAGGCTGAAAGCCTGTTTCCTATGATAGACGCCGATTTGCAATCGGTGGCTCAATATAGCGTGAACTGAAAGAGGAGTCATGAACCGTTTACAATCAACCATCTTTTGGACAGCCATCATTTGTCTAACATTCCTATTGGGTTGTCAACCCATCACCGCCCCAGAGAACGCATCTACCACCTCGCAACCAACACCGACAACCATCCCCGAAGCCAACACTGACTCCATCACTATCACCATCCTCAACACCGCCGACGAACATGGCTGGCTCCAACCCTTCTCCCCTTTCCGCTCTGGCAAGACGGTCGGCGGTGCGGCCAACATCTATGCGTGGTGGCAAGAAGAGGAGCAACTCAATCCCGATAGTTTCCTGACTCTTAGCGGGGGTGACAACTGGACGGGTCCGTCAATCTCGACATGGTTTGAGGGTGAGCCGATGGTTGAGGTCTTTAACCAAATGGGCTATCATGCGGCGGCGATTGGCAACCATGAGTTTGACTTTGGCCGTGATGTGATGGCGCAACGCTTTGCCGAGGCCGAGTATGTCTATTTGGGGGCCAATATCCGTGATAGTGAGACGGGCGAATTGGCCGACTTTGCACAGCCTTATGCGCTTTTTGAGGTCAGCGGTGTCACGGTCGGTGTGCTGGGGTTGGCGACGACGGCAACGGCGACCACGACCCATCCCAAGAACATCGGTGACCTTGCCTTTGCACCCTACGAGGAGGCATTGGACGAGTATCTGCCACAAATGCGCGCCGAGGGTGCGGACATCATGGTCATCCTCAGCCATGTCTGTCTCAACGACCTCATTCAGTTGGCGGCAACCGAGCCAGATGTCCATGCCATGTTTGCGGGGCATTGCAACATCCTCAATGCGCAGATGGTCAAGGGCATCTCGGTGATGGGTAGCGGGGCACAGTTTGCGGGCTATGCGCGACTAGACATCACCTATGATCCTGTAGCGGACGCTGTCATTGACATGGACCAGCGTACTGTCTCAGTTAGCTATGTGACGGACGAAGGCAATCCGGTAACGCCAGACGCAGCAATTGCAAAAATGGTGGACGGGTGGCAGGTGTTGGTCGATGAGCAGTTGAGTAAGACGATTGGCTACACGAAGAATGGATTGGTACGCCGTAGTCATGAGATGGCAAACTTGGTGACAGATGCATGGTTGTGGGCCTACCCTGCAGCGGACATTGCGGTGAGCAACTGGGGCGGATTCCGTGCGCATCTACCAGCCGGTGACATCTCGTGGGGCACGGTGATTGATGTGCTGCCCTTTGACAACAACCTGACCACTGTCACCATCACAGGCGCGCAACTGGCCGAGAATCTGCGCTGTTGCGGCGGTGCGGTCAGCGGCATTAGCTATGATGTGCGCGGCGGCGATGTTGACATCACAATGAGCGATGGCAGTGCCTTTGACCCAGCCGCGACCTATACCGTCATCATCAGTGATTTTATGTATGCAGGTGGCGACAACTACCTCTTTGGGGCGCAGGATGAAGTGGGATATGACACCAATATTCACTGGCGGCAACCTGTGATTGACTATATTTTGTCGCTGGAGACGAGTGAGGAACAGCCGCTGGATGTGTTTTTGGATAATATGGCACGGGTGAGGTAGCAAAACAGACGGATGGGACGCGGATCAGCGCGAAGGATAAGGCGTATATCTCTTTGTTATTTAATGAATACGTTGTTAGAATTGTACAATTAACAGACCATTAATTGTATGAATTTTGAAGGAGAACAATATGAATGCCTTAGCACTACCGCTGCCAATGCCACAGGTTGAAAAAATATCTGTTTTTAGAAATGATCAGGACTCTGTTTTAAAGAAAGTGAAAACGGGGCCTGTTTTATTGATGCAGCGTAGTAATCCAACCTGTGTGTTGGTTGACCCTGCGCAGTGGAATGCAATTGCCTTAGAATTACAACGATATAGAGCATTAGAAATCGCCGACCAGCGTGCAGAAGAAATGCGCAGTGATCCATCAAAACGAATCCCCTTTACCAAGGAGGAACTCATTAAGCGAGGCGTGTTAGATGAGTAAGACATGGACGATGGTTGCACATCCAGATTACTTCCGCGCATTACGCACAGATTACAGATGCAAATTTGCGCTATAGATTTGTAACGGCTGTTTGGGATAGACTACAAGAAGCGGATGACCCAACCGAGGGAGCAAAACCTGTGACAGATAAGCCGGGACGCTACGAGTTAGCAATGTTAGGCTATACGTTGATTTTTGATCTGCCGGAAGAGAGACCCAATGATATTGATTTACTCAGCATTTACTGAGGTCACTAAAATCTAGAGAACTATTGCTCACGACCCTGTACTCTGATAGGCTCTTATCCCACTGCGCCATACCCCATAAGCCACAACAAAACAGACAATTCCCACCATTGGCGTTAAATAGACGATGACCGGATGAAAGAGGGCTTCCGATGTTTTGTCGAGGAAATAGAGCGAGGGGTAAAAGTTGATAAAGGCGAAGGGGATGAGCAGCGTCAATATGTATTGGATGGGGCGACCGTAAATGCTGACCGGATAGAGGATGTACTGTTCGTGAAATTGGAAGACGATGGAACTGAGGGCGTCGAGGCGGAGGACCCAGAAGGAGACTGATGAGGTTGCTAGATAGACGGCCAATTCGATGAGCAATGCACCCAGCACCACAGCTACCAAAATCGCCAGTTTGGTCAGGCTCCACTGCAAGCCAAGGACCGATGTGGCGGTGGTTAAAATGACGATGCCGCTGACCAAATCGGTGACACCACGTAGGTCTACTTTATTGCTGAGGAGCAAAAAGAGGGGGTTGACGGGCTTGAGCAGAAAACGGTCAAAGTCGCCGTCGATGATGTAGTGTTTGAGTCCCCATGCCAGCTCGGAGATGAAGATCACAAAGAGGCTGTGTGAGAGCAGACGTAGCCCGGCCAGAAAAGCGATCTCGCCAAAGCTCCAGCCGTTGAGTGCATGAAATTTGTCGAGGATAACCCAGATGAGGGCAAGGTTGCCCAACTGCAACAGCAGAATATGCACCACGCTGACCAAGAAATCCATGCGGTATTCCATCTGTGCCTTGATGTTCACTCTGAAAAGTAGGACAAAGAGTTTTGCGTAGTAGCGCATGTTAGCCTCCGTGAATCATCAGTTTTTGTCGAGAACGTTGCCAGATGATGCGGCTGAGGATGAAGAGCAGTACAATCCAGACGACTTGGACGCTGATGGCCTGCATCGCATCCGCCTCGGCAATACGACCAATATAGATTGACAGCGGTGTGTGATAGATGGAGGCAAAGGGCAGATAGGTCAGCGTTCCCTTGGCCCAATCGGGAAAGAACCACAGTGGCACAAATGAGCCAGAGAGTAGTGCCACCACCAATCGGGTCATGCCACCAATGCCGCGTGTCTGCGTTGTCCAAAAGGCACTCAGCGAGATCAGAAAGTCGATCAGGAAAAGCAGCAGATAGCCACCGCTTAAGCTCAGGACAAAGAGTCCCAATGCCTCTCTGCTCGTAGGCGGGTCTAGCTCAAAAATGAGAAAAGCGACCAGCACAATGGGGATGGAAAAGATGAGGTTGAAGACCAATCTGCCCAGTGAATGCGCAAGCAAATAGAACTGAAAGTCTGTGGGCTTGAGCATGTCGCTGATGATTTCGCCCGTGCGCATTTTGCGTGACATCCAGTAGGAGATATAGACCTGAAGGATGCCAAAGACGTTGAGCAGCCCGCCTGTAACCGCACTGAGGATGGCATAGGTGATCATGCTACTGAGCGGGATGCCCTCGACTGCTTGCTCGGTGGTGGCGGCGTTGCCATAGAGTGCGGTCCAGAAAATCGTCAGCAGATAAAAGCTAAAAAAAAGCGCGATGACACGAATCACCAAATCGCTGCGATAGGCAATCTGCTCTTGAAACGACTTTTTGGCAAACTCAAGATAGGCTCGCCAGTTGACCTTCTTCATAAATCCCTCGGATGATACCGTCCAATGGCGTGTCTTCAATCGTCAAATCCTGCACGGGGTAGGCCGCTGTCAACGCCGGGATCAGTTCGCTCGCACTGGTGCGTTTGCGGTCAAAGCGGATATGCGCACGGATGCCCTCTAGCGCAATGGATTCAACACCATCGAGACGGACCTCATCGACGCGTTGGCTGAAATCGACCACCAGCGTACTTTCGCTGCCAAAGCGCTGTTTCAGGACATCAATCAAGCCATCATAGATGATCTTGCCGTGATCAATGATGATAATCCGTTCACAGAGCGCACCGATATCGGCCAAATCATGCGTCGTCAGAATCACCGTTGTGCTGCGTTCTTGGTTGATCTCCTTGATAAACTGGCGAATGCGTTCCTTGACCACCACGTCCAAGCCAATCGTCGGTTCATCCAGATAGAGAATATCAGGATTGTGAAGCAATGCAGCCGCAATATCACCACGCATCCGTTGTCCCAGCGACAGTTGACGAACGGGTTTGTGCATAAACGATTGGATATCCAGTAGATCGGCAAATTGGTCCAGATTGTTGTGATAAACGTGGTCCGGTACTTGGTAGATATGTTTGAGCAATTCCAGCGACTCAATCAACGGTAAATCCCACCATAGCTGGGTGCGCTGCCCAAAGACCGAGCCAATGTGCATCAAATTCTCGCGTCGGTGCTGGCTGGGTGACAATCCACAGACACTGACCCGCCCGCTACTGGGGTAGAGCAGACCGATGAGCATCTTGATGGTGGTAGACTTGCCCGCGCCGTTGGGACCGACATAGCCGACCACCTCGCCTTCATCCACTGTAAACGACACCGCGTCTACGGCATTGACGACTGTATGCTCACGGCTAAAGAGGCTTTGAATCGAACCCCAGAATCCCGGTTTCTGGGTACGGGTGGTGAAGGTTTTGGATAATTGTTCAACTTCAATAATAGCAGACATATGTTACCGTACAATTTTCTCAAATGCGGCCAACGTCCCACGTGCGGTCTCTTGCCATGAAAACTGTCGCGACCGTGCCAACCCGACTTTACCCAACTGTTGCTTGAAATCAGCATCACGCAGCACCCGTTCCAACGCACCCGCCATGCCCGCCACATCCAGCGGGTCAACCAACAGACCGCCGTCGGCGACAACTTCGTTCATGGCAGGAGCGGTGGTAGTGATGACGGGGGTCCCACAGGACATGGCTTCCAGTGGTGGCAGACCAAAGCCTTCATAGATGGAGGGGTAGACCATGACGTCGGCCCCTTGATAGAATGTCACCAGTTCGTCACGCTCGACAAAATCCAGCACGACAATATCCTCGGTCACGTCGCTGCCAAGCTGTTCTTCCTCAAAAACTTCCTGCATCCGCCGTTTGCCATAGGATTGCTTGCTGCCCGTCAAAAAGACGAGTGGATGAATCTGTCGCAATGTCTTGGGCAGTTGGGCATAGGCGCGAATGAGTGTGGGGTAGTTCTTGCGCTCGGGGAAGGTTCCACCCACGTAAA
The DNA here is from genome assembly GCA_039029935.1 of Chloroflexota bacterium. Lineage (GTDB taxonomy): Bacteria > Chloroflexota > Anaerolineae > Caldilineales > Caldilineaceae. Next base: position 1,131 of record JBCCFC010000282.1, on the reverse strand, counting down.
TCACATAGTTGGGTTTGAAGTTGTATTTCTGTTGCAGCGCGGTCACTGCGTCATTGTTTTCAGCGGGTCGAAAACTCTCCTCCACCGCCCCATAGGTCACAGTCACCTTCGCTTCGTCCAGCCCGTAGCGACTGCCCAACAGCCGCTTGGTGTCATGCGACATGGTGATCATGCCCTCAGCACTTTCGGCACAGAGCCGCCCCCATACGCCATAATAGCCCAATGTGCTGACCGGATAGACCTGGGGGTGGGTGATAAAGATGAGGTCATGCACGGTGATGACGGCGGGGCAGGGGCGTGTGAGTGGGGTCATAAAGACGGGGCCAAAGAAGAGGTCGATACCCGCCGTTGCCACCGCATCCCCCAAAATCTCTTGGTCCCACACCAGCCGTTCATCATAAAAAGTCTGCCGCTTGGGGCGTTTGTCGAGCCATTGAATCTGCACATGCTCGCTGGCAGCAACCGGAGACTGGCTCTCTTTTTCGACAAAGAGGATATACTCATTTTCAGTGTCTACCTGTACTAGGTGGGTGATAATCTGCCGTGCATAGGTGGATAGCCCACCCCAATTGTTACAGGCAAATAAGCCGTCGATGCCGATTCGCATAGGTTCCCTCCTTTAACAGGTCTGCTCCGTAAATTGCTGACGTAACAAAAATCGCTCACGCTCCATCTCCGCCTTTAACTCTGCTTCTGTGGGCAGATAGAGTCGATATTCCGAGGCAAAGAGTTGTTCATGCTCATTTAAAACCGAATAATGGACAATGGTTTCATCTTTGTGCGCACACAAAATCAGACCAATCGTTGGTTTGTGGTGTTCTTCTTTGATGCGCTCATCAAACATGCGTACATACATGTCCATCTGACCGATATCTTGGTGACTAAGAGAACCAGTCTTGAGGTCAATCAGTACAAAACAGTTGAGTCGAAAATGATAGAAGACAAGGTCGATGAAAAAATCTTTGGTTTCGGTGTTGATTCGATATTGACGACCAACAAAGCTAAACCCACGCCCTAACTCTAGCAGAAAATCCTGTAAATTATCCAGCAGGGCGGTTTCGATATCATGCTCCAATATGGTGGTGTCCGCTGAAAGACCCCTATGTGTTTGAGTTTTTGGGGTTGTCAACG
>JBCCFC010000281.1:0-11969 GCA_039029935.1 Chloroflexota bacterium | reverse complement strand
TAGGCCATTCCACAAAATACAATACCCATTGAAAACGCGGAGTTAGCACTCTCTAGTGCGGGTTTTACACGGGTACTCCGGCAATAGAGATTGCCTAACTCCGCGATCCTGTGGGTAATTATTTTTGTGGAATGGCCTTATCAACGCCTGTGCCAGCGGAGACGCCTGCGCCAAAGAAGGTAACTATGCCAGAGGAGACAACTGTGCCTGTTGCAACCCTCCCCCTTCCTCCCACACTCTTCAAGCAAACGGTTCGCTTACGGGTTCAATATGGTTTCTTCAATTCTTCTGTGTTTTGTAAAATTTTTTAGCTGCTTTAATTGTAAATATCACATTTTTTTTCTGATTGAGAATAAAATAGCTGATTCAAAATTATTGCACTCAGTACACATCGTTATTAGCGTAAGAAAATCTTTAACAAATTTTACGCATTATGGCCGATAAAGCCGTTAGTTAGGACGTTTTTGCATGGGATGTTAGGACGAATTGAGTACGTTCGCTTGGTACGATCACAGAGGACTGTGAATGATGGGCTGACAAATGCCCAATCATTCCACTTTGTATTGTTGTTTCACAGGAGAACATCTTCATGCAAAATCAACGAAAAAAGATAAGGGGTTCATCAGTATGCGCTGAGCAAGCACAAGCCCCCGAAAACATGGCGGTTCATTGGCACCAATGTCTCGGTACGAAATTGATAATCGGCGTACTGCTGACGGTTGTGATGCTTGTGTTCATGCCGCTGGCACACAACAGCGGCGGAAGGATAGTTTCAGGGCTGTATTCGGTCGCCCACGCAGGTGCAATCTCGGTTGACGGCACAACGTGTACATTAGGCGATGCTATTACAAGTGCCAATGCTGGCAGCGATACGGGCGGTTGTTCAGGCAGTAGCGCAGGGGCTGATACGCTGACGCTAACAGGTGATATCCTGCTGACCTCGGTCCTGCCCGACATTACAAGCGATGTCACAATTGAAGGTGCTGGATTTACGATTGAGCGTGATAGTGGCTCACCTGCATTCCGTATCCTCTATATCAAGTCAACAGGAACGCTGACGCTTAATCAAGCAACGATTAGCGGTGGCTCTGCGAGAGACGGTGCGGGCCTATACAATGATAGAACCGATGTTGTTATCACAAATAGCGCGTTCAAAAATAATGAGGCAACAGGCAGCGGCGGTGGATTCTACAACGGGTTCAGTACGACTTCTGGTGTCACGAGCATTATGACTGTCACGAATAGCACGTTCAGTGGCAATATCGCTGGCAACAGAGGTGGTGGCGGATACACAGCTGATGGACAGACATATCTGATCCATACCACATTTGTTGGGAATCGTGCAGATAAGGGGGGCGGTTATGCGACGGGGTTAAGCCGCCCAACCAATATTGTACGTATAGAGGACTCCATTTTTTCTGGAAACACGGCGACTGCGAGAAGCGACATGGGGCACGATGTTTATAACAGTCACGGGCTCTATAAAGCAGTATCGAATGGTAATAATGTTGTTGGTGATAATAGCAAATTGAGTACGGATAGATATAGTAGTGCCTATCTTAACTTTGACCTTCATGCAGACGACATTATTGCGACGAGCGATAACATTACACACTCAGCACCTCTCGATCAAATTGTCAATACAACGCTGGCTAACAACGGTGGCAGTACATGGACACACGATTTGACCAACTGCAGCCCCGCACTTAACGCCGCCAATAGTTCGTTGACAACAGACCAACGCGGTTTTTCACGGCCTGTGCGGTCCGTAAACGACATCGGTGCGCTCGAATATGTCTATCCAATCCTCGAAATAGGCGGCAATGGGCAGATCGTCTGTGATGGTGCGACATCGGCACAATTAACAAACCACACCGACTTTGGCGCTGTGTTGATCAAAACAGACGTGGTCCGCACCTTTACAATCACCAACACAACAGGCAGCCCTATCAACATTACCTCACCAATAACACTTAGCAATTCGTCGGTCTTTACGCTTAGTAATGTGCCTGCATCGGTGCCTGCCAATGGCACAGCAACCTTTGACATCACCTTCAAGAGTAATGTGACGGGAACGTATACCAGTACCATCGAAATTGCCAACGGTACAGATGGGCTGATCTATGATTTCTTTATTCAGGCCATCGCGCAAACACCAGAAATCAGCGTATCGGGCAAAGGCTTGGATATACCCAACAATGACAGCACGCCGACAGTCGCTGATGACACGGACTTTGGATTGATTTTGGTGGGTACAGAGGTTACACACACCTTCACCATTCACAATACAGGTTTATACACACTGACATTGAACACGCCAATCACCTTAAGCGACAGCACCAATTTTACGGTCACCAAGATGCCATCGCTGGCGATTGGGGGCGGTAACAACAGTGCGTTTGATGTTACCTTTGGGCCGAATGCAACAGGCTCATTCACCTCCACGATTGAAATTGGCAACACGGATGACGATGAAAATCCATTCATCTTTAGCATACAGGGGGCGGGCGGTATTCCACAAATTGACATTCAAGGCAAGGGGCAGTCCATCACCAATGGCAGCACAGTGACAAGCACAGCCAACAACACCGACTTGGGGATTGGGGTTCAAAATGTGCCTCTCACTTACACCTTTACCATCAGCAATGCGGGTTCGCTGACGGTGACGCTCTCCAGTGTCTTTACATTGAGCAACAGCACAGATTTTGCGATTGCCAACGCACCGACGTCTGTTGGACCAAACAGCACAGAGACATTTGACATCGTGTTCACGCCCAGCACAACAGGCACATTGAGCAGCACGGTTGACATTGGTAACAATGTGGTCGGAAAACAGCCATACACCTTTACGGTCGGTGGGCAAAGTATCAACTATGACCTAGCGATCAGTAAAATTCTCTCGCCATCGGTTTCGTCTGTGAATCCTGGCGACAAGGTACACTACATCATCCGCATTGACAATACGGGTACAGGCGACATCATCAACGCCGTTGTTTCGGATACTCTGCCAACGGGCTTGGAAACCCCCACTGCTGTGACAGTCTCTGGTGACGCAAGTGGCGGTTCCACAGGGGCACACCCAGCCATTGCCAGCGGCTACAACATCTCTGCGGGCGCATCTATGACGCTGACCTTCTCGGCAGACGTTGCCAAGACCGTTTCTGGCATCACGATTGACAATCGCGCAACCGTTGTGGGGTATGGCAAGGAAAAGCCAACCTTTGGCCTAACACGCACGGCAAATGTTGCAACGTCTGTGTTCGCACCCAATCTATTCATTGACAAATCGGTCACGCCTGCAACCGCACGCGTCGGTGATGTGCTGACCTACACCCTGAATGTCAGGAATATAGGCAGAGGAATAGGTGTTGCACACAACGTCTCGATTGACGATGTGTTGCCAGCCAATCTTATCTTTGGTGGCGTCATCAATAATGCTGGCTTGACCGACTCATACAATCGTTCAACGTTGACCTTTGTCACACCAACATTGGCCGCAGGCTTTAACCAAAACATTGTCTACACAGCCACCGTTGCCCCAACCAATGTAAATATCACCAATACCGTGAAGATCACCAGCATCACGCCAACGAGCGGCGCAGGACCGCTAGAGGAAACATTGGTGACGACATTGCTCTCGGTTGACTTTACCATCTCAAAGGATGTCGAGCCAAAGACAGATGTTGTTCTGGGCGATGTGCTGACCTACACCATCCAAATCACAAACACAGGCACGGGTACAGCAGATAGTGTCGCTGTCATCGACACCCTGCCCACAGGCGTTACCTTTGGCGGGGCGATCAACAGTGGCGTTTCGATGGGCAATCCCGGCTTTACGGTTGATACTGGTACTGCTGGTCAGGTAACATTCTCAACACCACCTGTTGCCGCCAATGCATCACAGACATTTATCTTTACAGGCACAGTCAACGACCAAGCCACAGGTGATCTCTACAACACAGCACTTGTCACGACCAGTTCTTACATTCATGGCAACGCCAACATCTCAGCAACCGTCATGTCAAAACTGGGTCTACCACTGCTTAAAATTGGCAAATCGGTCGAGCCAGTCGGTGTCGCGGATAGAGGTGATGTGCTCACCTACACCATCCACATCACCAACAATGGTGGTCCTGCCTTTGATGTGACTGTCACCGATACCCTACCAAAATCAGGCTTCACCTTTGGTGGCATTGTAGACAATGAGAGCTACACTGTCACCACCGCAACGGGGCAGATTGTCTTTATCTCAGACACCGTGCCAGCGGGCGCCAGACAGACCATCGTGTTCACAGGTACAGTAGACCTTGACGCAACAGCCGATCTGATCAACACGGTTGTGATCAAGTCCGCAACGCCTATCATCGGGAACGGCCCATTGAGCAGCAAGATAGTGTCCACATTGCTCTATCCAACGCTAGAGATTGACAAAAAGGCCACGCCAAGCGAACCTGTGCGTTTGGGCGACATCATCACCTATACATTGACATTGACCAACTCCGGTGCAGGTCGTGCCTATGATGTGTCTGTCACCGATGTGCTACCAAGCGGATTTATTGTCAGCAGCATCAACAGCCCTGGCTTTGCACAGACAACATCGGGCAACCAAGTTGTGTTTACAGCACCAACGGTAGCAGGCAACAGCGTTCATACCATCGAGATGGTTGGCAAAGTGGATATCGCTGCAACAGGTGATTTGGTCAACAATGTCACCGTTGCCACAACATCACCCACCAGTGGAAACAACGTCCTGAATGATTCTGTGACCACGAAAGTCCTCATCCCAAGCATCACGCTTGCAGTAGGTGACACATCTATCGCCGAAACGCGTGGCTCTACCACATTGACGGCGAGTACGGATATTTCACTGACAGAGAGCATCACGGTGGACATTGCCGTTGGTGGCGGCACAGCGGGTGCAGGTGAAGTAACCTTGGGCGCAACAAAGCCTGTTCCAGCAAGGGCCGCTAGTGCAAGTAAAGCAACCTTGGGTGTAACGCAGATCGTCATTCCCGCAGGAGCCACCAGCGCAAGCACAGCACTCGTCAGTGTGGATGATGGCTATGCCGAGGGCAATGAAATCGTGTTAGTGGATATCACCAATGTGATTGGTGGCGCAGAAGCGGGCACACAACAACAGGCCGTGACGATTGTCGATGATGACGTAGCCACCGCAGGGGTGACGATTGCCGTAAACGACCCATCAGCATCGGAGGCCGCAGGCATACTCGTCTTTACTGTCTCGCTCAACAAGACCAACAACGCCTATGTCCGAGTAAACTATCAGACCGCTAATGTCTCCGCCTATGCCGGAACAGACTATGACGCCACTAGCGGAACGCTCATCTTTGATCCATCGGCGGGACAAACCAGCCAGTCTGTATCGGTCCCGATTGCAAACTCTGCCGCTGTTCAGGGCAACCGCAGCCTAAAACTAACGTTGAGCAGTCCCACCTATGCGACTATCGCCGATGGTGAAGGCATTGGTACGATTGTAGACGTAGCCCCTTCTGAGCCAGTGTCTGAAGAGACGCCAGCAGCGACCAGCACATTTACGAGTACAGCGGCGACAACACCGACGGTTACTGTCACCAGTACGCCTGAAATCACCAGCACACCAGAGGTGACAAGCACAGCAACGACAACACCGACGGTTATCGACACCAGTACGCCTGAAGTCACCAGCACAGCGACAACAACACCAACAGCGACTAGTGTATCAGAGTCAACACCTGTGCCAGTGGACACAACCGTACCGGAGTCAACACCTGTGCCAGTGGACACAACCGTGCCGGAGTCAACACCTGCACCAGAGTCAACACCTGTGCCCGAGGAGACTACTGCACCAGAATCAACTACTGCACCAGAATCAACTACTGTACCAGAGGAGACTACTGCGCCAGAAGAAACTGCTGTGCCAGAGGGGACTACTGCACCAGAAGAGACTACTGTGCCAGAAGAAACTGCTGTGCCAGAAGAAACTGCTGTGCCAGAGGAGACTACTGTGCCAGAAGAGACTACTGTACCAGAGGAGACATCTGTACCAGAGGAGACATCTGTACCAGAGGAGACTACTGTACCAGAGGAGACATCTGTACCTACTGCAACACCAAAACCGGGTATGAATATCGGTTTCAACCTGCCAGACGATGCTGTTGTTGCACCAGGCATGCGCATGTCCACTGTGATTATTTTTGAGGAATTTACATTCTCGCAAGAAGAAGGTGACTCACAGTTTATTGTGATGCGCTTTGTCCGCTTTATCTTTGTGACCAGCGTATATCCTTGGTTCAACGTGCCGGATGGCGTTGTTGCTGCCAGTCTATCGCAAGAGGAACGAACACCTTGTACAGCAGAGAGTACACAGTGCGCCTTGGCGATTGATGAACTGACCGATGAGGAGCAAACCACTATTCTTGACGAGGGTCTACCATTGGATTTGGATGTGTCAGACGATGTGGCAGATGGCGATGAGATTTCACTGGGCATTTCATTGGCAGATGAAAACTTGCAACCCATTGCCAGCAGCGAAGCCATACAGACTCAAGTTGACGTTGACGTGACTGTTGGAGCCAATATTGATGCGCTGGCCGAAGAAGTCGTCGTCATCCCGTTAGACCCAACGCCGCTAGACACCGTTGAAGAACCAACCCAGCCACAAAGTTGGTTTGCGTTCCTGCCAATTGTTGAACATTAGACAATTGAAAATTAGACAAATGACAATCGACGTTAGAAGCTAAAAAAAGGAAGGTTGAAAGAAAAGAGGAGGCATTACATAACGAAATGCCTCCTCTTCTCTTTTGTAAAGAAATATCATGACACTCCATCAAGTATGTCTTCATCTGAAGACAGGTCATCCTCTGTTTTACTACGATTCAATTCGTTTATGTCTGATTCTTCTGCATTCGATTTGTCTGTATTTTGTTCTGCGACTGCGTCCTCCTCATCCGCCAGTAAAGACGCCTGAAGTTCTTTAAGCAACAATCGCTTCTCTTCTGGATGCAACCCCATAAGACGTTCCTCTGGGCGCAACCCCATAAGACGTTCCTCTGGGCGCAACCCCATAAGACGTTCCTCTGGGCGCAACCCCATAAGACGTTCTTCCGGTTTGAACACTCTAAACACCTCTTCGGGATGTAACCCCATGAGGCGTTCTTCTGGTTTGAACATGCTAAATACTTCTTCGGGACGCAGACCCTTTACCCGTTCTTCAATTGTTGCAGCGGCAATGAAATTCTCTCGATACTCCGCACCAATCGCAAGAAGACGTTCAACATCCATTTGATCCTCCTGTAACTCTTTCAACTCTAGCTCATATGCCTTCGCTAAGGCAAATACCTCTGTCAAAATATAACTGACACCTTGATCTGTGGACAATTCAGGAGCATGTGTTCGTAAGACCTGCTCAAACGCCCATTCACGTACGTTCTTTTTGCTTGCAAACAACTGAAAATAGCTGTTGTGTGGCAGTCTACGCAGCTTGTTCAGCACAATCAATACAATGTCCTCATAAGCCTCTATCGTGCTGGTATAGACACCGGGATAGTCGCCAACTTTATACCCCCATTTCTTTAGATTTGCCTTTTGCGGTGTCCTTGAACTGACGACATATGTTTGAAATTGATGCTCTTTGAGCTTATAGGTTCGGGGATACATGAAATCATACACGGTAGCCTGTTTGAATGCTTGCTTAGAGACGGATTCTGTGATTTTGAACTCCAATAGATGATGCTGGCAATGGCGGTCACGAATGCCATCGGGCAAGACGGATTGCTGTTGGGGGGTCCATTGTTTGGCATCATGTCCCAAAATGGCATCGATTCTTGGCGGCTCATCAGAGGCAAATGCTTCGTCATGTACACTGATATTGACAGGGACCATAACTCCTTTCAAAATGCGATACATGAGCATATGCCACAAAGTTTTTGATGTTTGTTGATGGTTTGATGTAGATTCGCTCATGGTGCTGAGTATACTCGATTTTGGTTAGATTGTCAATTAATGATGGGGTAAGGAGACATAAGTTCTTGCTTTGCATAATAAGACCCTACCCCTCCCAAGGCTGATAATCTAGCGACTGATGCCGAAAATAGGCCGTGTACAACTCAGCGTAATCCCCGCCTTACCCCAGCCGTTCATCATAATTACCCTGCTCAATAATTTACCCCGTGCGCAACACCTTACAGGGTCAACAAGACAAATTCCCCCATCAGTCCACGAATCCGATGTCGCGTCTCCGCAGTTGTGGTTGGATTGTGATAGATCGATTGCAAATCCGCTATAACCTGTGGTATCTGTTCTTGATGGGTCTGCGGTGATTTCTTGGCATAAGCACCGACAATCGCTGCTAGTCCAGCCTGTGCATCCAAGCTGACAGGAAGGGCATATTGACATTTGGCCTTGTCATTGACCTGCCTAAAATAAGCCGCTGCCTCGTCAAATTCCCCCAACCCAATCAATGCCCAGCCCAATGAAGGCATACTGGCTGTGTTTTGAACAGGGTGTCGTGCGTCAATGCTGCTCATGAACAGACTTTTTGCCTGTGTATAATTACCCGTCTGTTCTGCCAAACATCCTTGGGACCAATGCGCTTGGGCAATCAAGCGTTCGAATTGATAGGTCTCGGCCAGCTGCAGCCCTTCCATATAACGGGCTTGGGCTTCCTCTATCCGCCCCTGCAAGCGCAGTGCATCACCCGAATAAATCGTTGCCTCAGCCGATGCATACGGAAGATTACCTGTATGAGCAATTTCCCGGCTTGCTTCAAAGTGCTTTTGTGCCTCTGCATAATTGCCCAAACCCATTTGGGGCAACCCTCGCGTTCTATGGCATTGCACCAACCCCCAGTTCCACTCTAACGGGCGTAGATACTCATAACTTTTCTCAACAAGCTGCACTGCTTTATGATAGTCTCCTGCTAGATGCTCAACTTCTGCCAGTAAGTAGTAGACCATCCCATTGTTTTCTCGCTGACTTGTCTGTTTATCAATGAATGAAATTGATTCTTGCAGAAGACAGCGCGCCTCATTGATGTTATTTGCCCTTACCACGCCACCCAATATCCATTGACACAAAAATTTAGCAGATGATTGGTCCGTATAGGCCAACAGTGCCACCCCCGTGCGTAAGACATCTTCGGCTCTATCATAGAATCCACCTCGCGCCGTTGCCAAGCCTATATAGGTGTGCATACGGCCAACTGCGATGAGCATGGGTATATTTTCCACTTCATTTTGTTTGGCCGCTTCTTCGAGCGTTTGAACTGGATAGCGAGTCGTCCATTGCTGTAAGGCATAGTCAAATAAATCCAATGCTTCTGCGTAGTAGCGATGATATTCTTGGCAGAAAAAGAAAAGACTATGCATGCTTGCATTGAGTTCAGTCATCATTTCATGGATGACGCCATAGTGCCAAGCGAGGCGTATATTATCCATCTCATTGGCAATCTCTGTTGTCATGCTCGGATATTGATTACTAAAGACGTCATCCATTTTTTGTTTGATAAAATCGAGATAGTATTGAGCAAAGCGAGCCTGTGTTGTATGCGCTTCCTCTTTGCACAGTAACAACGACAACTTTTTTGTTGCAAATTCACGAATACTACGGTGCAGATGATAACGGCTATCTCCGTTTGAATCCTGAACCCGTGCCAAAAGAGATTGATTGAATAGAGACATCAGCAGCGGGGTAGAGGCATCCATGATGTGAGAGACGCCATCATAGCTAAAGGTGTGGGGAAACATCGAAAGTTTTGCAAGCAGGTGTTGCTCTTGGGGTGTCAACAAACGCCAGGATTGCTCGAACACTGTGTGCAATGTGCGCTGCTCGACGGGTAGATCAATCATGTCAACCGCTAAAATATCGAGGTCTTGGGCCAGTTCAGCCGCAATTTGTCGACAGCCAATCATGGGCAGCATCCCCGTTGCCAGCTCAATGCCCAATGGTAGCCCCTCGACTAAATGGCAAATTTGGATCACCGCTGCTATCGTTGTTGGGGTCAGCTCAAAGAATGGGTCCAAAGACTGGGCACGCTGCACAAACATCGCCACAGCTTCGCTTCCATTGAACTGTTCTATGCCAGGCGACATGGGTGTCGGCATCAGTGTAGATATCGGTGTAGACATCATTGTAGACATCATTGTAGACATCATTGTAGTCATCGCCTCAGTTGAGGGTAGGGACAAGTGTTTAAGCAACAGCAACTTTTCCCCACGAACATTGAGGCGGATGCGCGAGGTGATGAGTAACGTCAGAGTGGGGCAGTGGTTCAACAGCGTCACAACAGACGGTGCTGTCTCTATCACATGTTCAAAGTTGTCTAAGATCAGCAAAATATGCTGATGCCGCAGATAAGCTTGGAGTTGTGTCCAGCACGACGATTCACTTTGTGTTTCACAACCGAGCTGCTGGGCAATGACTTCACCAATCGCCTCATGTGGCTCTCTATCATTCTGGGCATCATTTTGAGGATCGTTTTTGGGACCACGCTCTCTATCACGATTCGTGCCGCGCGTGGTTAAGTCAATGCCGGAGAGCGAAACAAAAAAAATGCCATCCACAAACTGTGTAGGATGGTTTGTCAAAAGCTGGAGGGCAATGGCCTGAGCCAATGTCGTTTTACCCATGCCGCCAGAGCCGATGATCGTGAGTAGACGACAGTTGGGCTGGATGAGCTGCTGTTCAAGATGGCGCAGTTCCTTTTCACGGCCAACCACCTCATTCAGAGGATAGGTCAGGTTATGCTTTCTCTCTCTGTGTTCTATTTGTGGCGCATTTGACAAACCAGAGTGCATTGGACGATCAGGGATAACACGTTCATTTTGGTGAATCTGAGGTGTAGGCAGGTAATCTGTACGAGTACGTACTGGGTGCGACACTCGTTCTTGCACACGCGTAGTGAGCCTTTCCTCAGCCGCAGAGCGCACGTTATCTTGTGATCTCTTTGGCTGCACGATGCCCTGTTCGGTTGATTGTAGCTCCTTGTAGATCGCTGTCAACTCTGGTGACGGTGCAACGCCCAACGCTTCATCTAACTTTTGGCGGCAAATTTCATAACGATGCATGGCCTCACTACGTTTGCCCAAGGCAACCAAGAGCATCATCTGCTTTTGATAGGCGTCCTCGCTCCAAGGCTCAAAGAACAGCAGTTGCTCCAATACAGCGAGACCTTTGTCCACCGCACCTGCCGCCTCAAATGCTTCTGCCAGTTTATAGAGGTTGTTCAACAGTAACTGACGAAAATATTCACGTTGCCCAGTGACCCACTCTTCAAAGGGTTCCGAATTTTGAATATGAAATCCATCCAAAAAATCACCTTGATAGAGGTCCAACGTCGCCTGCCAGGCCAATAGGTCCGATTCTTCTCTTACTTCGACTAGATACTGCATCAGCCTTTGTTGAAAGACAACCACATCGACAGATTTGATGTTTTCTTGGACAAGGGCAACGGTTCGCGGTGTAATCTCTAAATAAAGCCCCAATGGTTTGCGTAATTTTGAAAGCAGGTTCCGTAAGGAATGTTTGGCCGTTTGCGACGGCGTATCGGGCCACAGAAGGGCCGCAAGCTTTTCTCGACCGACAGGCTTTTGGGTAACAGCCAAATAGTAAAATAATGCCAGTGCCTTATGGGGTAATTGAATAGTTAGTTTTTGCTCTGCTATATATAGTTGTGGATAGCCAAAGAGCTGAATCTTCAATGAATCTGCCATGATATCTATTGTACTCGTACCTTTGGATAATACCAAATTAACAAAAACAGATCGTAAAACGAATGGGAACTAACAAATTGTAATGCCTTATGTGTATTTTAAGTGGGCTTGTGATCAAAGAAATAAGGTGATGCCTGACATGTTGTAAAGTTTTATTAAATTAAATAGGATCATTTTTGTCAAAAATATAAAAATTATGACGTTTATTTGTCGGTTGTTATGACGTTTGTTTGTTGATTGCTATGACGTTTTGGATGCGCT
>JBCCFC010000280.1:0-11972 GCA_039029935.1 Chloroflexota bacterium | reverse complement strand
CCTGCACTAGTGTACCCGTCAACCCTAACCCGTGGTCCCGTCGCACATAGTGGATGGGACCACGGGTTAGGGTTGACGGGTACACTAGTGCAGGCGTTGTGGGATGATGAGCCTATCCCAACGACCTTGGATACAGATACGATAACCAAGCGGTGGCACGAGCGAGAGCAGATGCCAGACAGTGCTGGGTTCAAACCAAACAGCCTCAAACCAGACAGCCTCAAACCACTGATCATTATTCTCGACCAAGTGGAGGAGGTTTTTACACGCCCCAACCGAGAACAGCCCCATGAACTGGCCGATTTTCTGGATGTGCTGAACGCGCTCTTTGCCCATCGCACCCACCGTCCGCAAGGCAAGTTCATTCTCGGCTTTCGCAAAGAATGGTTGGCCGATATCGAGGACGCCATGAGAGTACAGCGAATCCCACGAGCCAAACTCTTTCTCTCGCGCTTGACGCGCGCAGGCATCATCGAAGCAGTGACGGGCGTCGTGCGGTCAGTCCGTTTACAAACGCACTATCGTCTGACCGTTGAGTCTGGACTGGCAGACATCATTGCCGATGATATGCTTGATGATCCCGGTTCCCCGATTGCCCCAACGCTCCAAATTTTGCTGACTAAGATGTGGACAGAGGCTGAGGGAGTCAATCTTGACCATCCTCACTTTGATATTGCGCTCTATCAATCGCTCAAGCGCAAAGGGTTGCTCCTACGAGATTTTCTCCAACAGCAGCTAGAAAAACTCCATGCATGGCGTGCCGAGATTGTCGATTCAGGCTTGGCCTTGGATGTGTTGGCTACGCATACCACACGCCAAGGCACAGTGGATTCTCACACGGAGGATGAACTCCTCGATATGTATCGTCATCTTGAAACAGATATTCCACCCTTGGTGCAAACATGTGAAGAACTATACCTACTCTTCAACCCCGTCAGTCAGCAAGCGGACCAACCCAAATCATCCCGTCTGGCGCATGATGCCTTGGCTGCGCTGGTCCGTCACCAATATGAGATATCTGACAAACCCGGCCAGCGCGCCCGACGTATCTTAGATAGCAGGATCGTTACGTGGATAGATGCGCAAGGCCAACCGATTGAAGGCAATCCACTCGATGAGACCGATTTAAACCTTGTCGAGGCTGGATTAAATGGGACACACCATCTCACTGCGTTGGAGCAACGATTGCTGGAAGCCAGCCGGATTGCCCAGATTCAGCGAGAGCAGGCGCGCAGACAACAACGACTTATGCTCGAAGCACAAAATCTGGCAAGCCAAAGCCAATTGTTGCTTCAAGTGGAGAATGACCAAAGTGACCTACCGTTCATCCTTGCCCGTGATGCGGCGATGATAGACCTGAATCTCCATACCAGTCGCGCACTGCGCATTGCCCTAGAGCATCAACCAAGCCAACAATCTCCGACCCATCTGCACCATACAGGAAGCGTGAGAAGCGTTTCCTATCATCCAGACGGACAAACCGTCGCCTCAGCAGGCGAGGATGGCACCATCCGTATCTGGCGCGCTGATGATTTAGCCCAGATTTCGCTTCTGTTCGGTCACGCAGGTGAGGTGCGCTCTATCGCTCATAGCCCAAATGGAATGTATATCGCGTCCGGCGGTATTGACCACACTGTACGGATATGGGCGATGGCGAATGAGATGGAAGTGACGCAATTCGCTGGGCATTTAGATTCGGTCAACTCAGTATCATACAGCCCAGATGGAAGGCATATCGCCTCTGGCAGTTCGGACAGAACCGTGCGGATATGGTCGGTAGAAAGTAAGGAGCAAGTGACACGATTTGGTGGACATTTATCTCAGGTCTACGCAGTATCATACAGCCCAGATGGAACGCATATCGTCTCTGGAGGTTGGGACAACACTGTGCGGATCTGGGAGGTTACCAGTGGGACGCAAGTGATGCAATTCGAGGGGCATTCAGGTATGATAAGCGCAGTATCATATAGTCCAGATGGAACGCATATCGTCTCTGGGAGTCGTGACCACACCGTGTGTATGTGGCATGTTGCCAGCGGAGAGCAAGTAATGCAATTCGATGGATATTCAAGTTTGGTGAACACAGTGTTGTATAGTCCAGACGGAACACATATCGTCTCTGGGGGGCCTGACAATACAGTGTGCATCTGGGCGGTTGCTAGTTGGAAGCCAGTGGCACAATTTGATGGTAAATCATATCCGGTAACCGCTGTGTCGTATAGCCCAGATGGAAGGCATATCATATCTGGAAGCGATGATGGAACAGTACGTATCTGGGATGGGGATGTTTCTAGCACGCAGGCATACCCCTTAGGTGAGAGTCCAAGGGAGGCAGTCTCAGTGTCGAACAGTCCAAATAGAACCTATATCTCTTCTGGACGTGATGAGGGAACCGTTCGCATCGGAGGTGTTGCAAACAGCGGGCAAGCACCACAAGTCGATGTAGGCAAGCTCGAGGGACTTGCACCTCATGAGGGGGTATGGTCAGTATCATACAGCCCATGTGGAACGCATATCGTCTCCGGACATGTTGACAGCACCGTGTGCGTCTGGGACGTTGCCAGTGGCGAGCAGTTGGCGCAATTCGATGGGCATTCAGATTGGGTACATTCCGTATCATACAGCCCAGATGGAAGGCATATTGTCTCTGGAAGTTGGGATAAAACCGTGCGCATCTGGGATATTGCCAGCGGCGCAGAGTTGGCACGACTCGATGGGCATTCAAATAAGGTAAACTCTGTGTTGTATAGTCCAGATGGTACACATATTGTCTCAGGGAGTGATGACGCTACCATACGAATATGGAACGTTGTTCGTGGGGTGCAAGTGGCACAATTTGATGGACATGAGGGTTGGGTCGATGTAGTGTCATATAGTCCAGAGGGAACGCACATTGTCTCTGGAGGGGCTGACAAAACCGTGCGCATCTGGGATGTTGCCTCCAAGATGCAAGTGGCGCAATTCGATGGGCATTCAAGTTTAGTGTGGACAGTGTCGTACAGTCCCGATGGAAGATATATCGTCTCTGGGAGCTGGGATAAAACTGTGCGGATTTGGGACATTGCCAACGGCACAGAGTTGACAAGATTCGATGGGCATTCAGATCGAGTAAGGTCAGTATCCTACAGCCCCAATGGAACCTATATCGTCTCTGGGAGTGAGGACAACGCCGTGCGCATCTGGGACGTTGCTAGTGGGAAATTAGTGACGCAATTTAATGGGCATTTGAGTAAGGTCAACGCTGTGTCGTACAGCCCAGATGGAACCCACATCATATCTGCGAGTGATGACATGACCATACGCATATGGGACGTTGCCAGCGAGGAACAATTGGCACTATTCGGTGGGAGAGCGGTCAGGTCGGTCTCATATAGCCCAGATGGCAGGTATATCGTTTCCGGAGGATTGGACACTATCGTGCGGATATGGGAGGCTACCTCTGGTGAACAAGTGGCACAATTCGATGGACATTCAAATGGTGTAATGTCCGTGTCATATAGCCCCAATGGGAGATATATTGTGTCTGGGGGTGCTGATATGACTGTATGTATAAGGGACATTGCTAGTGGGATACAAATCATGCAATTTGATGGGCATTTCGATTCGGTCTGGTCGGTATCCTACAGCTCAGATGGAAGATATGTTGCCTCAGCGAGTGATGATATGACCATATGCATCTGGGACATTGCCGATGGGACACAAGTGGCACGGTTCGATGGGCATTTGAGTAAGGTCAACTCTGTGTCATACAGCCCCAAGGGAACACACATTGTATCTGGAAGTGTTGACAAGACTGTACGGATATGGAATGTTGCCAATGGAACGCAAGTCGCGCAATTTGATGGGCATTCTGGTTCAGTCCACTCAGTGGCGTACAGCCCAGATGAAAGACATATCGTCTCTGGCAGTCAAGACAACACCGTGCGTATCTGGGACATTGCCAGTGGCGAGCAAGTGACGCAGTTCGATGGACACTCACATTCTGTAAAATCAGTGTTCTACAGCCCAGATGGAAGGCATATCGTCTCTGGCAGTGCTGACAACACCGTGCGCATCTGGGATGTTACCAGTGGCGGACAGGTGGCGCAGTTCGATGGGCATTTACGTTGGGTCAACGCTGTGTCATACAGTCCAGATGGAACACAGATTGTCTCTGGGAGTAATGACAACACTGTACGGATATGGGAAACACCGCAATCGATGTTGTTGAGATGTATTGCACAAATTTCGCGGCCTGCGCCTATTTTGACGAGCCAAGAGCGGCAACGATTTGGGATCGGCAAAGATATGATGTTGCCTGATCAGACTCGCTTAAAGCCGCTAATGGCCGAGGCTCGGGCCTATATGTTGGTGAAGGAGGGTCGTGCGTTGTCACGTGCAGGTGACATTTTGAACGCTATGCCAAAGTTTGAAGAGGCACTTACTCTCATCGCACCATTGGACAAAGATGCGCTCACCCTGCCATGTCTTTTTGAGTTTGAACCTGCGCAGGAGGCTGTTCGATGGGCTAGTGTGGGCTAGTGTAGGTAGTGGTCGTCAATAGCATTGTTTGATAAGAAAGGGGTCAATTCATTGTCAATCCAAGCCAATCAAAACAAAGATACAAAACCAGTTATTTTTCTGGCCTTTGCCAACCCAATGGCAGGGACACAGGGATTCTTGCACAACTTGGGTGAAGAGGTGCGTCAACTGGAAACGGTCATCCGGCAGGCTGAAGTAAACAAGCTGTGTACACTGGTCATCAAGCCCTATGCCGGATTGACAGAGATTGTCGAGGTCTTTCAAGAGTACCGCAACCGCATCGCCATTTTTCACTATGCAGGTCATGCCCAAAACTTTATGCTGTTGCTCGAAGACTCTGGTGGGGATAAACGCACTGATATGGGTGACAACCGTGGCACAACCATGATTGATGGGCGCGGCCTGGCGACATTTCTCGGTGAGCAGAGCGGCCTTCAGTTGGTCTTTCTGAACGCTTGCTCCACCCAACCACAGGTGCAAGAGCTACTCAATGCCAACGTACCTGCCGTGATTGCGACCAGCCAAGCTATCCGTGATGATGTTGCGACCGTACTGGCGACTCACTTCTATCAGTCGTTAACCAGTGGGGCTAATCTCCAAAAAGCCTTCAATGAGGCCGAAGGGTTGGTACAGGCACTGGTGGGCAAGGACACTGTGGGTGGGGGCAGTGTTCGTGACGCCTATTTTGAGGATGATGCGGGCGTGGCGATGACCGAGTTCTATCATTGGCCGTGGAGTTTGACCATCAATCCTGGTGCCGAACAAGTCAGTGAGTGGAGTCTGGCAGACGCGGCCAAGGAACCGCTCTTTGGGTTGCCGTCCTTGCCAGAACATGACTTACCGGAAAGTCCCTTTCGTCACCTCAACTTCTTCACCGAGCAAGATGCTGAAATCTTCTTTGGGCGTGGGCATCAAATCCGCATTCTTTATGATTTGGTAACGACACCCCACAGCGCACCGCTCATCCTCTTTTATGGCGAATCGGGTGTGGGTAAATCGTCCATGTTGGCAGCGGGTTTACGACCTCGGTTACAGCAGCAGGCCATCCACTATGTACGGCGTGAACAAAATCTAGGGTTGACAGGGACACTGGCACAGGTGCTGTGGGATGGTGAGCCGACACCCGATGTAGTGGACCCAGAAACAATCACAAATCGGTGGCACGAGCTTGAGCAAACATCAGATAGAACCAATATCCAACCACTGGTCATCATTCTGGACCAAGTAGAGGAAACCTTTACACGCCCCAACCGCCAACACCCCCATGAACTGGCCGACTTCCTGACTGTACTAAGCGCACTCTTTGCCCATCGCTCTTACCGTCCCCAAGGCAAGCTCATCCTCGGCTTTCGCAAAGAGTGGTTGGCAGATATCGAGGATGCGATAAAAACACAGCGGCTCCAGCGCACCAAGCTCTTTCTCTCACGCTTGAACCGTGCGGACATCATCGAGGCGGTGACAGGTGTGGTGAGGTCGACGCGCTTGCAAACGCACTATCGTCTCACCATCGAACCTGGGTTGGCCGAAATCATTGCCGATGATATGCTCGAAGACCCTGATTCTCCGATTGCCCCAACGCTCCAGATTTTACTGACCAAGATGTGGGCCGAGGCCGAACGAATCAATCTTGATCAGCCTCATTTTGATATTGCCCTCTACCAATCGCTCAAACGCGAGGGATTGCTGCTACGCGATTTTCTCAATCAGCAGCTAGATACACTCCATCAATGGTGCGCCGAGATTGTGGACTCCGGCTTGGTGTTGGATGTGTTGGCGGCACATACGACGCCCCAAGGCACGGTGGATTATCACACGGAAGCTGAACTCCTAGAGATGTACCGTCATCTTGAGAGAGACATTCCCCCCTTGGTGCAAAAATGTGAGGAGTTATACCTGCTCTTCAACCCCGTCAAACAGCAAGCAGACCAACCCAAATCCTCTCGTCTGGTGCATGACGCTTTAGCACCACTGACCCGGCAACAATATGATGAATCTGATAGACCCGGTCAGCGCGCCCGACGTATCTTAGATAGCAGAATCGTTGAGTGGATGGATAAGCAAGGACACCCAACCGAAGGCAATCCGCTCGATGAAACCGATTTGCGACTTGTGGAATCGGGATTAAAGGGAACACGTCATCTAACCCCATTGGAGCAACGATTGCTCGAAGCCAGTCGGCTCGCCCAGATCCAACGGGAGCAGGAACGTAAACAACAACGACTGATGCTTGAGGCGCAAAATCTGGCAAGCCAAAGTCAACTGTTGGTTCAGGTCGAGAAAGATCAGAGCGATCTACCGCTTATCCTCGCCCGTGACGCGGTGATGGCTAACCTGAATGCCAACACGAGTCGTGTACTGCGTATAGCCTTAGAGGGTCATCCATTTATCTCTCGACAGTCAATTTTTTCGGCCAATCTACACCATCAAGGGACCGTATGGAGTGTAGCCTATCACCCAGATGGGCAGACAATCGCGTCAGCGGGTGCGGATGGGACCATTCGCATCTGGCGAGCTGACGACCTAACCCCTATCTCGCTTCTATTTGGACATGCAGGCCAAGTATACGCTATATCCTATAGCCGGGATGGTACTCATATCGTCTCCGCGAGTGCTGACCAAACTGTGCGCATGTGGAATGTTTCTAGTGGAGAACAAGTAGCGCAATTTGATGGGCATTCAGATGAAGTAGTCTCGGTAGCGTATAGTCCAGATGAGACCCATATCGTCTCTGGCAGTAAAGATAGCACTGTACGAGTATGGGAGGTTGCGAGTGGGCAGCAAGTGATGAAATTCGATGGTCATTCAAACTGGATAAACTCAGCATCCTACAGCCCCGATGGCACACATATCGTCTCTGGCAGTCATGACAATACAGTACGGATCTGGTCCGTTGCCAGTGGAAAGCAGGTGATGCAGTTCAACGGACATTCAAATTGGGTAAGGGCTGTTGGGTACAGCCCCGATGGTACACACATCGTCTCTGGCAGTGCGGACCAAACCGTGCGTATATGGCATATTGCGGGTAAGAAGCAAGTGATGGAATTAAGTGGGCATTCAGCTTGGGTATTGTCCGTGTCCTACAGTCCCGACGGAGTGCATATCATCTCGAGCAGTGCAGACAAAACTGTGCGCATATGGGATGTTTCTAGCGGACAGCAAGTATCACGATTTGATGGACATTCAGGGTATGTTTCGTCAGTGTCATACAGTCCCGACAGAAGATATATCGTCACTGGAAGTTATGACAACACAATACAAATCTGGGATATTGCGAACAGGGAGCCAATAGCATCATTGGAGGCGCATACAAGTGAGATGGGGATAAAATCTCATGATACAAAAAACATACCTAAAAAGTTTTTAGATGACAACAAAACAGAATACATATTAAATGATCCCAACCAAACAAAAGCAACGAACTTCAAGCGGTCTATAGACAGGATACTTTCGGTGTCCTATAGTCCAGATGGGCTACATCTCGTTTCTGGAGGACGAGATAAAAAAGTTCGGATATGGGAGGTTGCAAGCAGGGAGCAAGTGGCGCAGTTTGATGGACATTCAGATGTTATCGTCTCAGTATCATATAGTTTAGATGGCACACATATCGTTTCTGGGAGTTATGACAACACCGTATGTATATGGGAAGTTGCCAGTGGAGAACAGATAGCGCAACTCAATGAGCATTTAGGTACGGTAAACTCAGTGTCATATAGCCCCAATGGAAGGCATGTCGTATCTGGCAGTGATGATGGTACAGTGCGGATATGGGAGGTTGCCAGTGGAAAACAAGTCGTACAATTTGATGGGCATTCGGCGTGGATAGAGTCAGTGGCGTACAGTCCATCTGGAACACACGTCGTCTCTGGGAGTTCTGACAAGACAGTACGGATATGGGAGGTTGCCAGCGGGAAGCAAGTGGCGCGATTCGAGGGACATTCAAGCTCAATAAACGCGGTGTTGTTCAGCCCTGGTGAGACGCACGTTGTCTCCGGCAGTTTTGATAATACAGTCCGAATCTGGGATATTGCCAGTGGGGAGCAGGTGGCGCAGCTAGATGGACACATGAGTGGTGTCACTTCAGTATCTTATAGCTTAGATGGAACACATATCGCCTCTGGTAGTTTTGATAAGACAATACGAATATGGGATGTGACCAGTGGGCAGCAGGTAGCGCAACTTGATGGGCATTTAGATGGGATAGGGTCGCTATCATATAGTCCAGATGGCACTCATATCGTCTCAACAAGTAGAGACACCACAATACGAATATGGAATATTGCCAGTAGGGAGCAGGTGGCGCAATTTGGCGGCAATCCAACACACTCGGTGTCGTATAGTCCAGATGGGATTCATGTCGTCTCTGGGAGTTTAGACAACACAGTGCGGATATGGGATGTGACCAGTGGGCAGCAGATGACACAATTGAATGGGCATTCAAATCGGGTATTGTCTGTGTCATATGGCTCAGACGGAAAATATATTACGTCAGGCAGTAATGATAACACAATACGGATATGGAAGGCTGCAAATGGGGAGCAAGTGACCCAGTTTGATGGACATACAGGCTTAGTAAACGCGGTGTCCTATAGTCCAGACGGAAGACATATTGCTTCTACTGGTGATGATACCGCAATACGAATTTGGGACGTTACCAGTGGGCAGCAAGTCGCGCAATTTTATGGGCATTCAGACGTGGTAAACGCTGTGTCCTATAGCCCAGATGGAACACATATCGTCTCTGGCAGTCATGACAACTCTGTCCGGATATGGGCGGTTGCCAGTGGGCAGCAGGTAAAGCAACTTCATGGACATTCAGATTTTGTATTGTCCGTATCCTATAGCCCAAATGGACTGTCCATTGTCTCCGGTGGTGCAGATGCCACAGTGCGGATATGGGAGGTTGCCAGCGGGAAGCAAGTGACGCAACTCAATGGACATTCAAAAGAGGTGAACTCAGCGTCATACAGCCCCGATGGTATATATATCATCTCTGGGAGTAGTGATCATACTATAAGGATATGGGAGGTTGTTAGCAGGAAACAAGTGACGCAGTTCGATGGACATTCAAAAGAGGTAAACTCAGTATCGTACAGCCCTGATGGGACACATATCGTATCAGGCAGTAATGACAACACAATACGGATATGGGAAACACCGCAATCCATGCTATTGAGATGTGTTGCACAGATTTTGCGACCTGCGCCTATTTTGACGAGCAAAGAGCGACAACGGTTTGGTATCGGCAAAGATGTGATGTTGCCTGACCAGACTCGCTTAAAGCCGCTGATGGCCGAGGCGCGGGCTTATATGTTGATAAAGGAAGGTCGTGCGCTGGCACGTGCAGGCGACATTTTGAACGCGATGCCAAAGTTTGAAGAGGCACTCGCCATGACTGCGCATTTGGATAAAGAGGCACTTACCCTTCCATGTCTCTTTGATTTTGAGCCTGCGCAGGAGGCCATTCGATGGGCTCGTGTAGGCAAGGAGCAATAAGAGGTTTATTTTGCAATTATTCTACAAAAGGAGAAGACCATGAATTTTCAAGCATTAACCGTATCAATCGAGGGCAAGATCGGCTATCTGACCCTCAACCGTCCGGACCGTCTCAATGCGTTGGGTCCCACACTACTGCGCGAGTTGGCCGAAGCCGCCGCGTGGTTTAACCAGCAACTCAACGTGCAGGTGGTCATCATTCGCGGGGAGGGGCGCGCCTTCTCTGTGGGGGCGGACCTCAAGGAGCCAACAGTGTTGACGGGGCCGGATGCAACGCTAAAGCCAGAAGATATGGCGGGGTTGGATGAGGCAGCGCAGTGGGTGAAGCGGCGTGAGATGGCACAGCTTGGCTACCGCATGAGCGAAGCCATCAGCAACATGCGTGCGTTGACGATTGCGCAGGTTCAGGGCTATGCCATCGGTGGTGGCTTGGTCCTCATGGCCTCCTGTGATTTCCGTTTAGTCGCCGAGGGGACCGCCTTTATTATTCCCGAAGTAGACCTGGGCATCCCGCTGGCGTGGGGTGGCATTCCTGTATTAGTTCGTGAACTTGGACCACTACGCACCAAAGAGTTGGTCATCACCTGTCGTCGTTTCACACCAGAAGAGGCATTGGGCTGGGGCTTTATCAACCAAGTGCTGACGCTGGATGAGCTACCCGCTGCTGTCAACGAATTGGGAGAGTTACTCGCCAGTAAACCCAGCGTCCCCACCTTCATCACCAAAGAGCATGTCAACGCCGCTGCCAGCGAAATGGCCTCCGGTGGCAATATCTTTGCTGACGGCGACACGCTGTTGGGTGTGACCAGTGATCCGGCGTTTCGTGATGTGTTGGATGCGTATGTCGCGAGGACAGTGAAACGGTAGATCACATACAGGATACCAATACAAATAAGGAATAGCGATTATTCAACTTACACACGTTCAGTGAGCACGCCCCGTGCGGCTCTAATCTAAATGGGTACGTTATTTAATTGCCATTCCTAAGGAGATACATCATGAAACCAACAGATCGAGAAATCTATCTATTCGACTTACGTGGCTATCTGGTCCTGAAAAATGCGCTGAGTGCAGATGAGGTGGCCGCTTGTAATACGGCCATCGACGCCATGTTACCGATTGAGGAAGAGCAATGGGTGGGCTATGTTCACGGCCATTCCTTTCAGGACAATGACGGCGTCAACTTACAGCAGATTTATGAGGGTGGTGAACCCTTTGAACGCTTGATTGACCATCCAAACTGGATTGAGAAGGTGAAGCATTTTGTGGGTGGGGAAGGGACCTTTGACTATAATCACGGACCGCTCTTTATTGATGAAAACTTTGCCAATCTTCGTGGCCCTGGGCAGGCGATTGGGCTGCATTCCGGTGGTCATACAAGGCAGAAGCGCACCCAATTTCGCCATTATAATGGGCGTTTTTACTGTGGGCAGATCAACATTTTGATGGCACTGACCGACATTGGTCCGGATGATGGGGCCACAATGGTTGTGCCAGGCAGTCATAAGGCCAACTTTAACCACCCCGATTTTGAAAAACATAAGATGCGTGGTGGCGATGCCTCGGTGGATGATGTCGAGGGGGCGATTGAGGTGCATCTCGACGCGGGGGATGCCATCCTCTTTGTGGACTGCATCTCGCATGGATCGGCCAAGCGTGTTAATGAGGGCGAGCGACGGATTATGGTCTATCGCTATGGGCCGTCGTGGGGTAACTTTCGACATGGCTATGCAGCGTCGGAAGAGCTACTGGCGCGCCTGACACCAGAGCGGCGGCAGATTGTGCATCCGCAAAAGCCGTTGTTGCGTCCGCCGTCGGCGTAGATGTTCACTGGAACGTAAAAAATAGTATCGCAGGTTACCTACCTGCGTCACAGATAATCAATCTGTGTTACTGATCCATAGTACACAGGATAGTATCGCAGGTTGCCTACCTGCGTCACAGATAATCAATCTGTG
>JBCCFC010000279.1:0-11980 GCA_039029935.1 Chloroflexota bacterium | reverse complement strand
TGGCGGTATTGAGGCGAAACAGAATACGCCGCTCACCATCATCAGTAGCACAATCAGCTTTAACCGTGCAACGGCCAATGATGGAGGCGGTATCTATGCAAAAGTTAATAGCCCTGTAACGATCACCGACAGTCTCTTTTTCGCCAATTATGCACGTGGCAGCGAAGGTGGCGGCGGTGGCATTTTTGTCTATAACGATAGCTCACTGTTCATCCAAAACAGCACCATTATATCCAACGCGACAAACAGACATGGTGGGGGCGGGGGCATTGCAGCAAAGAACAATAGCCCTGTCATGATTGACAGCAGTTATATTCTCTCCAATACGGACGATGACAAAGGGGGCGGCATTTATGCCTATGAACGTAGTCCAGTGACGATTCAAAACAGTACGATTGCGTCAAATACAGCCCCCTATGGCGGTGGTATTTATGTAACTGATTACACCCCGATAACCATTACCACCAACAGTGAAATCCGCGCCAACCGTGCTATGACCAATGGTGGTGGTATCTACGCCAAAGATAACAGCACGGTCACGGTGGAGAGCAGTTCGGTTGTGTCCAATAGTGCAGGAGTAAATGGTGGTGGCATCTATGCAAAGACATCGTCCGGTGTGATTGTGACGAATAGCGAGATTTTGTCCAATACAACAACGACGGATGGTGGCGGCATCTATGCAAAAGATACCAGCCCGGTGACAGTCACAGCCAACAGTCGCATTGCTGCCAACAAGACCTTAAGTGGTGATGGTGGTGGCATTTACACACAAAACATCAGCCCCATTGTGATGCAAGACAGCACACTACTTGGTAACGTAAGTTCAAATCGCGGTGGGGGTATCTATGCGCAGATAAACAGCCCCGTTACGATTCAACATAGCCAAATTCTCTCAAACACAGCGAGGGTAGATGGTGGTGGCATCTATGCGGCGCGCACCAGCCCGCTTGTCGTACAAAATAGCACCATTATGTCCAATACAGTGCCAGACCAAGGCGGTGGGATCTATGCCAGACAGTCGAGTACAGTCACGGTCGAAAATAGTTATATTGTGGGCAATCAATCCACTGCCGACGTTGGCGAGGGTGGCGGCGTTTATGTAGGTGGCTATAGCCCACTCTTTGTCACGAACAGCCATATCCTCTCAAACACAGCCAAAAAGGCTGGTGGGGGAATTTATGCATTAACGAGCAGCCCTGTAACAGTCCAATCAAGCCACATTCTCTATAATGTAGCAGAACTCAAAGGGGGCGGTATCTATAGTCAAGGCCCTTTGACGGTCACCGACAATAGCGAAATCCGTGCCAATGTTGCAATGACTAAGGGAGGTGGTATCTACATGTATAAAAACACACTCACAGTCATCAATAGCAGCATCGCCGAAAACAGCGCCAAGGATGGTGGTGGTATTTACGCTAACCAAAGCGATATTTCCATCACAGGCAGCCAACTGTTGACCAACACCGCAACCAGTGGAACAGGAGGCGGACTCTACTATAAGGGCAATGGCAGCAAAACACAATCCATTCAAGAAAGTTGTATTATGGCAAACAGCGACACCGCCATCCACAACAACACAACCAACACCATCACGGCGCAATCCAACTGGTGGGGGGCGTCAGACGGTGCGGGGTCAGTGGCAACGGGGTCGGGTGATACCATCAGCACCTATGTGGATGCCAGTAACTTCTCGGTCATCAATTTGCTTGACTGTCCCATCCTGCCTGTCGGCCCTGACATCACGGTCGATTCACCAACCGTTGATGAAAATACAGGTGCGATGCAGTTCACGCTCTCGCTCTCGGCCAGTCACACCGACACCGTGAGCATCGACTATCAGACCACGCTCAAAAATCCCGTCGATGCACTTGATGTCAGCGACTTTATCTCCAGCACAGGCACGCTCAACATTCCGGCTGGCAGCACCAGTGGGCAGGTCAGCATTCCGCTGGTGAATGACAACGTGGATGAGGGTGACGAAGGGTTCATCTTGACCTTCTTAAAGGCGGTCAACGGCATTTTGACCAGTGCCTTCACCGAGGGGACGATTGGCAACGACGACCATGCCGTGCTCTCGGTCAACAGCCCCAGTGCCAACGAAACCGATGGTGTACTCACCTTCCGTGTGCAGCTATCCAACCCTTTTATCAATGATGTCACCGTCAGCTATCACACCGAAAATATCTCGGCACTGGATGGCACACACTTCACGGGACAGAGCGGCACACAGACGATTCCCGCAGGGGCAACAGGCATCAATGTCACGGTCCCCATCGACAACTTGGACATTGCACAGGGCAATCGTACCTTCCAATTGGTCTTGACAGGTGTGTCGGCTGTGCCAGTTGGGACTGCCAACGGCATCGGCACAATTGTGGACAACAATTTCCCCACCGCCACGCCAACGAGTACACCCACATCCACAGGGACACCCACACCAACGTTAATGAGTACATCCACACCGACGAGTACAGCTATGGGTACACCAACCAGCACACCTACTTTGGTAGTCACACCAACGGCAACGCTCACGTCTACGGTGCAGCCAATGGGTACACCAACCAGCACTGCTCTGTCAACAACAACAGCAACGGCCACCACGATGCCAACGGCCATGTCAACGATGACACCGACAGTGAGCAGTACCGTGACCAGCACAGTGACGCCAATATCAACAGCGACGCCAACACCGACATCAACCAGTGCGCCAGTCACTACACCAACGGCAACACCCACTAGCGCACCGATGGCCTCGCCGACCGCCACACCTGTGCCAATCGCGACATCTATGCCGACGACGACACCTGACACACCATCCACGATTACGATTATGCCTGCACCAGAGAACGTTGTCACACTTGAATTTGGTGATGGCACAGCCGTGACTGGTCCCAACGGCGAACCCGGTGTCGCCTCTGGCGATTCGGTGACGATTCGCTTCCCACTGGCAATCTCTGGGCTAGATGAAGAGACAGTTGAATTGCTGTTTGAATTCTTCTATGACGATGATGTTCTTGGCTTTAACCGTGCAGCCACCGTTGCGTTGCTGGATGCGTTGTTTGGAGAAAGCGGCTATGAGATTCTTCAACCGCTGACACGCCAAGGTGGGCAAACGGCTGTGGTGGTGATTCAGGCTTCGGTCAATAACAGCCACCTAACCAATGGCCTGTTGACCATGCCCATTATCCTCGATGCCTTGCCGCACAGCAATCCTGATGGCGTCATTATGATTGGCGACCGCTATCGCCTGCGTGTGGTGGATGCGGGTGTTGATGCAGGCAACGGTGAATTGATTACACTGGCGGGTGAGACGGACTTCTTTATTCCCGCTGCCGAGCCGACCAATTTGGATGAGACGGATGAGCCAAGCCAACCCAAGCGGTGGTACTCGTTCTTGCCCTGGATTGGGCGATAATTAGCGAATAGTGAATAGTTAATAGTGAAAAATGAATAGTAACCCGGATCCATCAATAAGTAACGAGCGAGTAATTATATCGTACTCGTAGAGGTTTGATATATCAAACCCGTACTAGCTCGAATCGCCAATTTAGTGTATATCGAGCATTCTATTTACATAAAAATCTTGTTGCTTAGGAGCAGTCAGCGGATAGTTGACGGTTAATCGCTATAGGATTGGGTGATACGAGCGTATCATTGACGAAGCTACTCGGAATACGTCGTGGCTGACTCGGACCTTCGGGAGGTGGGTACAAAATATCAATGTGAGACAAATGGTCCACACCCACCTCCCGAAGGTCCTGCACGGTTTCTCGCCACGCATTGGAATATATAAAAAAACATACTACAACGGATTGAGGTCGGGGAACGGATTTTAGTCTCCGCGCGAGGAAAAAAATCCGTTCCTTTCCCAAATCCGCTGTAGTATGAATGATAGGACACAAACTAACAATGAAGACAAAATCAACACAATTACACATCAAACGATACAACCGTCTTGCACGGCTTTATCGTTTCTACTTAAACGTACAGCAACTCAAAGCGCAGGCAAGGATGCCTACGCAACGGCTGGCGCGCACAGCCCTCAATGGCGTCATCGGCACATCGCTGCTCTTCTCGACGTTGGCACCCGCGCTCCATGCGGGGACCATCACGGTGGATGCGACGACTATCGGCGGCGGGACCTGTGACTTGGCCGAGGCCATCATCACCGCCAACACGGACATCAACGGTGAGTGTGTAGACCCGACCAATGTTATGGGCGATGCTGACATCATCAACTTCAACATCAGTCCTGTCGATACGGTCACGCTCACGGGTGTACACAGTGACAACGGCAATGGCAACAATGGGCTGCCTGTCATCACCAGCACGGTGACGATCAGCGGTGGTACGGGTATCACAGTGACGCGGCAAGATGGTTCGCCCCGTTTCCGCATCATGGAGGTGGATGGGGCCAAGGGCAGTGGCGGTAAACTGACGCTGGACCATGTGACGATCCACAACGGGGCCTCTCAGACATTAGGAGGGGCAGTATCGAACGCAAAAGGGGGTGGGCTTTATGTTAGCAACCAAGCTGCACTGACATTGACAAATAGCAAGGTTATCTCGAATGGTGCTTCTCGTGGTGGTGGCGTTCTGGCCTCTATCTCCAATACAATTGCTATCCAAAACAGCACCTTTCTCTCTAATACGAGCGGTGATAGCGGTGCAGCCGTCTATGTCACCCATGCAAACACAGTCGCCGTCCAGAAGAGCAACTTCTCTGGCAATCATGCCCGTACCAGAGGCAGTGCAATTTACGCAAAGTATGACAGCCCAATCACAATCCAAGAGAGTACCTTCTATAACAATTCGGCATCAAACATTGGGAATATTTATGCAAAACGAAATAGTACGGTCACGATACAAACAAGCGATATTATTTCTAACACAGGGGGTGGTGTTGAAATAGAATACAACAGCCCTGTGACGGTCATTGACAGCAATATTCTTTCTAATACAGATACTGGGATTCGGGCTAATCAGTTTAGCTCGCTACTCATTCAAAATAGCCGTGTTCAGAACAATGATGGAGGGGGTATTATCGCCGAACAGAACAGCCCCGCGCGCATCCAAAACACCCGCATTCTCTCCAATCGTAGTTCTAACAAAGGTGGTGGCATTCGGGTGAACAGCGGTTCGGCTGCCACCATCATCAGTAGTACAATCAGCTTCAATCGAACTTCAGGCAATAATGGGGGCGGTATCTATACAGCCAACAATCCTCTCACAGTAACGAACAGTCTGCTATTTGCCAATCATGCCCGTCGTGGTGGTGGTGGCATCATGGCCTATACAAATAGCCCACTATTCATTCAAAACAGTCGCATTATGTCTAACGCCACGGGCACGGATAGCAGTGGGGAGAATAATGGAGCGGGCATTCTGGCAAAGTTCGGCAGCCCAGTCACGATTGATAGCAGTTATATTCTTTCCAATACGGCCAATGAAAAAGGGGGTGGCATTTATATCTATGACAGCAGTCCAATGACCATTCAAAACAGTACGATTGTATCAAACACAGCCCAGTACGGAGGTGGTATTTATGCAAATCAAAACACGCCGATAACCGTCACCACCAACAGCGAAATCCGTGCGAACCGTGCCATCACCAATGGCGGTGGTATCTATGCCAAAGATAACAGTACAATCACAGTGGACAGCAGTTCGGTTGTGTCCAATACCGCTGGGACAAATGGCGGTGGCATCTATGCCAAAAACAACAGCACGGTCACGGTGAACGACAGTTCGGTTGTGTCCAATACCGCTGGGACGAATGGCGGTGGCATCTATGCCAAATACACCAGCCCAGTAACTATCACGACGAACAGCCGCTTTGTTGGCAACAGGGCATCCATAGGCGATGGTGGCGGGGTTTATGCTCGAAATAGCAGCCCCATTGTCGTGCAAGATAGCACGTTTATCAGCAATCATGCGGGGCAGGGTGGTGCGATTTATGCATTCATCAACAGTCCAACCACGATTCAAAATAGCCAATTCTTTTCCAACACAGCAGCAACGGATGGCGGTGCGATTTATGTATCCGATCACAGTCCACTCATCGTGCAAAATAGCCATATTCTTTCCAACACAGCGTATCGAGAGGGTGGGGGACTTTACGCGCTCAATTACAGTACAGTCACAGTCGAAAGCAGCTATATCGTGGCAAATACATCTATCATTAGTAATGGTGGCGGTGGTGGCATTTATGTATCTGTCAACAGCCCGATCTTTGTCCAAAGCAGCCATATCCTCTCAAACACAAGCAATGATGAGGGTGGTGGTATTTATTCATTCTTTAAGAGCCCTGTTACTATCCAAAATAGCCATATTCTTTTCAATGTCGCAGGGACCAATGGCGGTGGGATTTATACACGGTTCAACAGCCCGCTAACAGTCACAGTCAGCAGCGAAATCCGCGCCAATCGTGCGATCTCGAACGGGGGTGGTATCCATGCAATAGAGAGTGCCGTGACTGTTATCAGCAGCAGCATCGCTGAAAACAGTGCCCAAAATGGCGGTGGCATCCATGCCTTTCGGAGCGCACTTTCGATCACAAATAGCCAACTACTCACCAACACCGCTAGCAGTGGCAAAGGGGGCGCACTCTACTACGGCGGGGATAGAGACTACGCAAACTACCTTCAGGAAAGCTGTATTGTGGCAAACAGCGACACCGCCATCCACAACAACACAACCAACACCATCACGGTGCAGTCCAACTGGTGGGGCGCATCGGATGGTGCAGGCCCAATGGCAACGGGGTCGGGTGATACCATCAGCACCTATGTGGATGCCAGTAACTTCTCGGTCATCAATTTGCTTGACTGTCCCATCCTGCCTGTCGGTCCTGACATCACGGTCGATTCACCAACCTTTGATGAAAATACGGGTGCAATGCAGTTCACGCTCTCGCTCTCGGCCAGCCACACCGACACCGTGAGCATCGACTATCAGACCACGCTCAAAAATCCCGTCGATGCACTTGATGTCAGCGACTTTATCTCCAGCACAGGCACAGTCACCATTCCCGTCGGCAGCACCAGTGCGCAGGTCAGCATCCCCCTGATCAACGACAATGTGGATGAGGGTAATGAGGGCTTCCTGTTAACCTTCTTGAAGGCGGTCAACGGCATTTTGCGCAGTGCCTTTACTGAGGGAACAATTGGCAACGATGACCATGCCGTGCTGCTGGTCAACGACACCAGTGCCAACGAAACCGATGGCGTGTTGACCTTCCATGTCCATCTATCCCACCTAGCTGACCATGATGTCACGGTCAGCTATCACACCGACAGCATCTCGGCCATTGATAGCGACCACTTCACCGGGCAGAGCGAGACAACCACGATTCCCGCAGGCTCAACCGGGTTCCATGTCTCGGTTCCTATCAAGAATTTTGATATTGCCCAAGGCGACCGCGAATTCCAGTTAATCTTGACAAATGCATCCGGTGCGCCGATTGGGGATGCCAACGGGATCGGCACAATTGTGGACAACAATTTCCCCGCTACGACATCGACCAGCACGCCCACCAGCACATCTACGGCAACGGACACAAGTACATCCACACCGACAAGTGCGGCGACAAGTACCCCTACACCAACCAGTACCAGTATCCCAACGGCGACAGTGGCATTAACAGCGACATTAACGCCGACACCGACGGCAACCTCAACGGTAACGCCCACCCCCACACCGACGAGTACGGCGACCCCGCTGTCAACAAATACACCGACGGCAACGCCCACACCTGCACCATCGAGTGTGTCATCTGTCACCCCAACCATGACCGCTACACCCACATCGACGGGTGCGCCTGCATCAACTGCGACGGCGACTGCCATAGCCACCACAACATCGACTGCGACTTCTACACCAGACACCTTTATACCAGACACAACGCCGGATGTTGTGATTATCGCTGATGACGATGTACCAGTCACGCTTGAGTTTGGGGATGGCACAGCGATTTCAGGGCCAAATAGTGAGCCCGGTCTTGCCCCCGGCGAGTCTGTCACCATTCGCTTCCCAATGGCGTTTTCCGTGTTGGATGAGGAGGCAGTCGGGTTGCTCTTTGAATTCTTCTATGAAGAGACATTCCTTGGCTTTAACCGCGCTGCCACTGTTGCGCTGCTGGATGCATTGTTTGGTGAAGGTGGCTATGAAATTCTCAGCCCACCAGCCCAAGCGCGCCAAGGAAACCAAGTCGCATCAGTCGTGGTGCAGGCTTCAGTGAATGCAGCACACCTCACCAATGGCACACTGGCACTGCCGATTGTCCTCGACGCCTTGCCGCACAACAACCCCGATGGCGTCGTCATCATTGGCGACCGCTATCGACTGCGTGTGGTTGCGGTTGGGGATGGTGTGGGCAACAACGAGTTGATTACGCTGACAGGCAGAACGGATTTCTTTATTTCTGCGAGTGAACCAACCAATTTGGATGCAGTGGATGAGCCAGCACAACCAAAGCAATGGTATTCGTTCTTGCCCTTTATTGGACGGTAAGAGGGGGCTTACCAAAAGATAGTAGCCACATGATTCCAGCAGAGCAGGACGAAATGCCAACCATTATGACTCGTGGAGCCAGATTAACAGACAACGACAAATAACATCAACAAAGAGTAGTCTTATGTCCTATCCATATGATTCAGTGTATATCCCACCTTTTCCCACATTACCTGTGGTTTTCCGAAATCCTGAAACCAATCAAAAAACAACCACGTACATAGCACATCTTAAATCGCCTGATTATTTTTCTGGATGGATTTTGGACACAAACGGATGTATTGATGCGAAGAACGATGAAATTTTAGGAGCGTTCATCAATTCGAGTGGCCCATATAAGCAGTAGCGACCTGAATTGATTACATTGATTGGGGGGACGGACCTTTACACATCCATCGGCTTCACTTGATAGAGCAACCGCTGAAAGCCGACAAACAACCCCTTGGCCTGTGTGGGACCGCCCAGCCGCGCAATCCCATCGCCCAAGTCTTGGTATTTCAAGCGCAACAGGTCGCCAAGCTTTTTGAGGTCGAGTTCGCTCACGCCTTGGTCAATGTAGCTGTCGAGGACAAAGGTGAGAAAGTCCTGCTGACTTTGGCCTGTGTACTGCGCAAAGATGAGGTCGCGGCTGAGGGTGGCGCGGTCGGTGCGGCTGACAGGGGGGCGGTTGAAGGCGATGTAGGCCAGTACGTCAAAGAGGTCGCTATCCTCAGCGTCGATTAGCTCGCGCACATGCTCCAACTCGGCTTCATCATAGCCTTTGTCACGCAGGACATCAAGCAGTTTGCTACGGGCTTCAGGATGGCTCCACTGCGCAATCAGGTCTTCTTCACTGTTGAAAACGGTCTGCAACTCACCAAAAAGCTCTTCAACAAACTGGCTGGCAGAGAGCGGCTTGCCAGAGGGACTGTAATAGAGGGTGCTGCTCATGTGTTGGATGGTGCGTTCTTTGCCCTCGGCCAGCTTGATGCGCACTTTGGCCGGACGGTCATCGCCATTGCCCATGTCCGCTGCATCAGCACCCACCTGATACTCATGACCTTGCGCTGCATCACGCAGGGTAAGACCACTGGGCGCTCCACCCATGTCATACGCAGCATCTTCTTTCTCAGCGTCCTCTTTCTCAGCATCTTCTTTCTCAGTGCCCTCTAGCTCATCGCCATCCCATTGATCATCATGGAATTTTTTATAGGCGTGGACAAAATCATAAATGGTGAAATAATCCTTGCCCTCATACAGCCGTGTACCACGTCCGACAATCTGCTTGAACTCGATGATGTTGGTAATTGTACGCATCAGCACAATGTTGCGGACATTGCGCGCATCCACACCCGTTGACAGCTTTTTGGATGTCGTCAAAATCGTGGGGATGGTCTTCTCGTTGTCCTGAAAATTGCGCAGATGCTGATCGCCGATTTTGCCATCATTGGCGGTGACACGCACACAGTAATCGGCATCAGCACTATCCTTACACTGGTTGATCAGGTCACGCACCATCAGCGCATGGTCTTGGGTGTTGCAAAAGACAATGGTCTTCTCACGCTGATCAATTTCCGCCATAAAAAGCTCGACGCGGTTGCGTTCGCGTGCCTCGATTTCAATGGTGCGGTTGAAGTCCTTCTCCTCATAGAGATAGCCCTCGCGCACCTCACCCGCAAGCACGGTGTCATCAGCAGTGTAGGCATAGGTATCCAGTGTCGTCTGAATCTGGCGCACTCTGAAGGGCGTGAGATAGCCGTCGTTGATACCTTCGCGCAGTGAGTAAGTGTAGACAGGGTCGCCAAAGTAGGCATAGGTGTTGGCATTATCGGTCTTCTTGGGGGTAGCGGTTAATCCGAGCTGGACCGCGGGTGCAAAGTGTTCAAGGATGGTGCGCCACGTGCTTTCGTCGTTGGCCCCACCGCGATGACACTCGTCGATGATGATGAAGTCAAAAAAGTCGGGTGGGTAGTCGCCAAAGTAGGCATGGATTTCATTCGCATCGACTTGCTCGCACTCTTGAGCTATATCCTGCTCAGTGTCCTGCTCAGTGTCATACTCTGCGGCTTGCCCACTCATAAAAGTTTGGAAGATGGTGAAGAAGATGTTGCCGTTTTTGGGGACACGGCCTTTTTTGCGAATATCATTGGGGTTGATACGGATGAGGGCTTTTTCTTCAAAAGGATTGAACTCGTTAAAGGCTTGGTCTGCCAGAATATTGCGGTCAGCCAGAAAGAGGATACGTGGTTGGCGGGTTGGCTCCTGTCCATAAACCAGCCCACGACGCCAGTCCGGTAAATTCCAACGGCTCTGAAAGAGTTTCCAGGCAATCTGAAAGGCGATGGATGTCTTGCCTGTGCCAGTGGCAAGCGTGAGCAGGATGCGGTCCTTGCCCGCTACGACCTTATCCAGCACGCGATTGATGGCGTTATGTTGATAGTAGCGTGGTTGCCAGCCCTCACCTTTGTCCTTGATGGGGATGTCACAAAAGCGTCTGTGCCAATAGCGTTGCTGTGCATTCTGTGCGTTGTAGATGAGGTCCCACAGTTCATCAGGCGACGGATAGCGGCCATCCTCGATAGGCCACTCGCGTCCCCCATCCATATCCACACAGTACAGCCCATGCCCGTTGGTCGCAAAAGCAAAGCGCGTCTGGAGCTTGTGCGCATAGTTCTTGGCCTGTCCCAGACCCTCGGTCACACGTGCATTTTCACGTTTGGCCTCGATCACGGCCAGCTTTTGCGTATGATAGACCAGCACATAGTCAGCGATCTCCTTCTTGGCGCGCCGCCCCCGCCCCAGTAACCGACCCTCTGCAATCACCTCACGTTCACGCCGTACATAGCTCCCATGCACCACGCCCCAGCCCGCCGCCTTGAGCGCAGGATCGATCAGTTCAGCGCGGGTTTCGGCCTCGTTGTGATTATAGGGGCTGTCATAGGAGCGGTCATAGGAACTATCATAGGTGGTGTTATGGCTGGCGTTGTGCATGGTGTCGGTCCTTGTGGCGGTTCGTGCCTATAGATTCTATTCTGATATCAGTTCGTTCAGCATTTCCTCAAACACATCCAGCGGTTTTCTATCCAAACAAATATTGATCAATGTCTTTAAGTCTCGCTTGGACTCAATGGACTGTAACGCCTCTTCAATCTCTGCTTGCTGTTGTCTGCTCAGTTGATAACAGTAGTTCAATAACCCTACGAGAATCTCCCGTTGCTCATCAAGACTGCGTTTTCGTTCCTGATGAATGCCTTGATTGATGCCTTGATTGATGCCTTGTTCAATCCCCTTATCATAGCCAGCACGTTCAATATCCATCATGTATGTCATTTTATGTTCCTCCTCAAGTTTGTCCCACTCATACGAAAACGATTTTTTCATCGAATCAGGTAACACCATCATCCAATCCACAAAACGAAGTAATTGCACGATATCAGGACGATTCATCCCCCGTTTATACAGTTGACGAAACATCCACAACTTCCAGCGG
>JBCCFC010000278.1:0-11993 GCA_039029935.1 Chloroflexota bacterium | reverse complement strand
TAGATAGCACATTCCCAAAAACTGTTGGCGTTTTTATTCACAAATCACCAGAGCAAGTAACTGATGTGTTGCGTGAAACGGGGTTAAACTTTGCACAACTGCATAGCGAGGAAACAGCAGCCGACCTAGCATCACTCAATGGTCGCGCGTTCAAGGCAATCCAGCCAGCAAACCTAGACGAGGCATTGGCAGGAGCAGATACCTTTGCTGTCTATGGTCCTGAATCTGGTCCTCAAATTTTGATTGATGCCTATGATGTCAATGAATATGGTGGGACGGGAAAGAGGGCAGATTGGAATGCGGCTGCAACCGTTGCAGAAACATACCCAAGGATACTATTGGCCGGAGGGTTGACGCCAGACAATGTGGCCGATGCTGTGCGGAAAGTACGGCCCTGGGGTGTGGATGTAGCGAGTGGGACGGAACGTGCACCCGGGTTGAAAGATCACGAAAAGGTACGCGCGTTTGTGCAGGCGGCAAAGACTGTGGAATGATTCATTAGAAAGCGACAGAACAACATGGAAATTCTAGGTGGCCCACTCTTTGCGGTGGCAGGTGCAGGCGAATCACATGGACCAGCGGTGACAACGATTGTGTACGGCTGTCCACCGGGGCTGAAAATCACACGGAGCCAAGTGCAGGATTATCTGGACCGTCGTCGTCCAGGGGGCAATCGACATGGTACGCCACGCAATGAGAAGGATAAGGTGATTTTTCTCTCTGGACTGTACAGCCCAGACCATGAACGGCTGCTGGATGGTCCCGAAATTTCGGTGAGCGTCGAAGGGCATACCTTTCAGACGGAAGCCTATGAGGAAGGGTTTACCACGGGCGAGCCGATCTCGGCGATGGTTCTCTCTACCTCGAAGAAATCTGGCGACTATACACAGTTTACAGGCCCACAGGGCGAAGTGCGCCCCGGCCATACAGACTTGGTAAAGTTTCACAAATCGCGCGGCTTTACCGACATACGCGGCGGGGGGCGTTCTAGTTATCGCTCAACCATTACAGATGTCATCGGTGGCTCGGTCGCACGACTTTTTTTGGCAGAGCAGTTTGGCACGGTGATCCTGTCGTCGATTAGCCAAGTGGGGCCATTGAAAGCGCAGAAAAGTTTATCCGACCATTTTCAACAAAAGATTGCTGATGTCGAGAATTTATCTGTGCCCCACCATGACATTGTTGAGGTGCAGGAAATCTTGACCAACGCCGAGATTCACTCACTGGACCCCGATTTTGCGCGTGAAGCAGGCGAACTCATCAAAAAGACGCGTATTGATGGTGATTCACTGGGGGCTGCGGTTGAAGTCGTGGCTGTGAATGTGCCTGCGCTTGTGGGTGAGCCACTCTATCAGAGCTTGAAATTACGCTTGATGGGTGCGCTTGGTGGATTGAATGCCGTGCAGTCGTGTGAAATTGGTGCGGGGGCAGAGGTCATTGAGCGGTTGGGGAGCCATAACAACGACCCCATTCGTCAGGCTGGCTACCAAAGCAACAATCATGGCGGCTTACTCGGTGGCATCACAACGGGAATGCCGCTGGTCTGCCGTGTTGGGTTTAAGCCAACATCAACAATTGTCAAGCCGCAGCTATCAGTGCGCAAAAATCTGGAAGAGATTGATTTTCAACTTAAGAAAGGGCGGCATGATCCATGCGTGGGTGTCCGTGCAGGTGTGACACTGGAGTCACGGATGGCGATTGAATTGATGAACGCTGTGTTGACACATCAAGCAGGACATATTGCCACAGAGAAGTTTCAGTTGTTTTCATGAGCAAAAAACAGCCCTATCTGCTCGCCATGAAAGGCCATCCAGCCACTGGTAAAAGTATGCTGGCACAGGCATTGGCACATCGCTTGGCATGGCCGCTCGTCGATAAAGATGATGTCAAGGATTATTTGGTCGAGATACCGTCCAATGTCTTGGATAGCAATTCATTGTCTTATGACATCATGTGGCGGATTGTCGAAACACAACTACGCTTGGGTGTCAGCGTGATTGTGGATTCACCGTTATCATACCCAGTAAGCTATGAAACGGCCAAAAACTTGAGCCAGCGATATCATGCACAACTTATCGTGTTGGAAACACAGATTGCCGAGGATGTTTGGAAAGAGCGACTGGCTAAACGGGGGCGCGTTGCGGCTGACAATCACCGTATTCACAGTTGGGCATCGATGCAGGAACAATTGCGCAAATATGACGGCTGCTTTCGATATCCAATTGATGTTGGACGCTATATTGTTGTCGATACAGCGCAACCAGTAGACGAGCTTGCTGGGCTTGTACAGAGGAGGATCGGTGTTCATTAATCAGTAGGTCAGTAGGTCAGCAGGTCAGCAGGTCGGTGTAATAATACCAACACACCGAATACCGACATACCGAATGCTGACATACTGAATACCGACATACTGAATACCGACATGCTGAATACCATTTAATTTTCACACGAACCAATAGAAATATACGCTATCATGACCAACCAATTATCGAACAAAAATGTAATTATCACTGGCTTTATGGGCACAGGCAAGACCACAATCGGTCGTCAACTGGCGCGCCGACTCAAACGTCAATTTATCGACATGGATGATGAGATTGAACGATACTTTGACAAGACTATTCCCGAGGTGTTTGCCGATGATGGCGAAGAGGTGTTCCGCGCCTATGAAAGCCAGCTTTGTGCTGACCTTGCGCAGGAAACCGACCTCGTGATTAGCACGGGGGGGGGGGCATTGGTCAATCCTCAAAATCGTGAAGTGATGGCCGAGACAGGTGTCTTGATTTGCCTGACGGCCAGCCCAAAAGAGATTTTGCGACGCGTATTAAAGCGCGAGTATCGCCCGTTGTTGCCTGGCGATCAAGACGAGAAACGGCGCAACATCGAGCGTTTGCTGGCCGAAAGACGACTGGCCTATGGCGCAATTCCCTATCAGATTGACACCACCGAGCAAAAGTTTGGTCAGATTATTGGGCGTCTTCTCGATATTTTGTACGCCAACGAGGAAGTGCCGGGGATGGTGCGTCTACCCGTGCAAACACCCACTGGCTTCTATCAAATTTGCTTGGGTGAAGGCACATTAAATCATGTCGGGAAACTACTGTATAACCGCAACCTCCGCCCCGGCCCAGTTGCCATTGTCACCAATCCGGTGATAGCAGAACAGTACACCGATACCCTACAGGCAAACTTACGCGAAGCAGGCTATGAGCCAACCATCTGTATGATCCCCGAAGGTGAACAACACAAAACACTTGCGAACATTAGCCCACTCTACACAGAATTTTTGGCGGCTGGGATGGACCGCAAAAGTGCCGTGATTGCACTTGGCGGCGGTGTCGTCGGCGATATGACAGGCTTTGCCGCCGCAACCTATCTGCGTGGTGTACCCTTTGTGCAGATTCCCACATCACTGTTGTCGATGGTCGATGCATCGGTTGGTGGTAAAACGGGGGTGGACCTGCCCCAAGGCAAAAATCTCGTCGGTGCGTTCAAACAGCCCGAAGTCGTCATCATCGACCCCAAAGTCATGGAAACCCTCCCTGCTGCCGAGTTCCGCTCTGGGCTTGCCGAAGTCATCAAGCACGGTATCATCGACGATCCCAACTTGTTTGAAGTCCTAGAACGTGAAGGCCCTGCCAACATGACACGCCTACTCGCCGATGCCATCCAAGTCAAAATCAACGTCGTTGAAGAGGACCCCTTTGAGCAAGGACGCCGCGCCACGCTCAATCTCGGCCACACCTTTGGTCATGCCATTGAACTGGTCAGCGAATTTAGTATGCGTCATGGTGAGGCCATCGCCGTTGGGCTGGTCGCCGCTGCACGGATGGCCGCTGACATTGGCCGCTGTGCACCAGAGTTGGCCGACCGCATTACGCGCGTCGTGGAACACTTAGCGCTCCCAACACATGTCTCCAGTGCCGAATTTGACGTTGAGCAGGTGATGGCGGCGATGGCGCATGATAAAAAACGGGCGGGCAAGATTTTGCGCTTTATCATTCCACAGGATTTGGGCGATGTGGTGATTATCGACAATCCGGGAGATGAGTATGTGCGTAGGGCGTTGGAGGCAGTGATTAAGTAGCTTTACGACAGGATTTTTGGAATAGTCAATCACAAAAAGGTTCTGATTTACCATGACGAATAAATACACACCATTCAACCTCAATCAATGGATCGACGAGAATCGCCACCTGCTAAAACCACCTGTAGGCGCAAAGACGCTCTTTGAAGACTCAGGCAGCTACATGATTTTTGTGGTGGGTGGGCCAAATAAGCGGCGTGACTTCCACTACAATGAAACAGAGGAGTTCTTCAGTCAGTTAGAAGGCGATATGATTCTGCAAATTCGTGAGGAGGACGGGACACTGGTAGATGTACCGATTAAGGCGGGGGAGATATTTCTGCTCCCTGCAAAAACGCTGCATTCACCACAACGTGGGGCGGATACTGTCGGGCTTGTGGTTGAGGTGAAACGTCCTGGCACACTGGACGCAGTCTTCTGGTATTGTGATAATTGCGGAAATGAGCTTTACAAGACCACTTATCAATTTGATCAGATCGGCACAGAACTGAACCCGGTGCTTGAGCGGGTTCACGCCAGCGAAGAGCTACGTACCTGCAAGAATTGCGGGGACGTATTGGTTATTTAAATTCATATAACACAAAGGAAAACACAACTATGTCAGCAGAAGCAAAACTCAAAGAATTAGGCATTGAACTCCCCGAAATTCCCACAGCAGGTGGAAACTATTTACATGGAAAACTGTCGGGCAATCATCTTTACTTGTCTGGCAAAGTGGACCGTACCGTCATCGGTAAAGTGGGTACCGATGTCACGGTTGAGGAAGCATACGCCGCGGCCCGCCAAATTGGCCTATACCAACTGGCCGTGATGCGCGCAGAACTTGGCTCGCTCGACCGCGTCAAGGGTGTTGTCAAAGTACTGGGCATGGTTAACTCGGCACCAGATTTTGGACAACACCCAGCCGTCATCAATGGTTGCTCGGACCTCTTTGTCGAAGTCTTTGGCGACGATGGGCGTCATGCGCGTTCTGCCGTCGGTATGGGTGCGTTGCCCAATCAGGTGGCGGTTGAAATTGAGGCAATTGTAGAGGTACATCCTGCGTAGTAGCGCGGGAGATAGGGTATAGTCGCTTCACGTGAATTGAATCCATTTATGAATATAGAAAGATTGTCCAAAACAGACCTTGTCGCTCATGGTGATAAGTTGGGAATCGAAACAAAAAATAAACAAAAGGCTGAACTTATCAAGGCCATCCGTAACCTAGAGCGACAGCAAATAGATGATGCTATCCTAAATGGTTTTGCGCAAGACCTTCTTAAAGAGAAAATCAGACTTTTAGCGGACGAATATTCATCAAGCCTAAACAAAAGAATTGCCGAGAGAAGGCATGAAATGCAGGCTGATAACAATGATCACTATCTCATTTATCGTGTTCTGGGTATATCAAACTCCGAGGGCAAATTAATCGATGAGTATCAGAATACGGGACGATTTCTTTACAAATATGCTGGTTCATTCTTGGAAGAAGCCGCAACTCAGTGTCTGTTTTTTGCCAACCATGATGGCGGGAAAATCACTATCCCAAACAATCAAGGTTCTCGGCCAAAAACATTTGAGATTGACTTTCTCAATGGGAATGATGCTGTTGAGTTGAAATGGCGGGATGCTACCACTGACGGCGATCATATTACAAAAGAGCATGCTCGAATTAGGGCAATTGAGAGCCAAGGGTATAAGCCCATACGCGTTATGTTTTATAAACCTCAGCGAGAACAAGCAAAACGAATCCAAGCAACACTGGCTACTCTTTACAACGGTGTTGGCGGAGAATACTACGCTGGCGAAGATGCTTGGGAATATCTTGCTGAGGTAACAGGTTATCATTTGAAGACGATTTTGACTGATATTGCTGACGCTAATTGAAAGGATATCCATCATGAACACTATTCTTGTAGGTGACTGTCTAGAGCAGATGGCGCATATCACCGAAGGCTCTGTTGACATGATTTATCTTGACCCACCCTTTTTCACAGAGCGCTCGCACCAACTGAAAAATCGAGAAAGAACCAAAGAGTTTCAATTTAATGATGTCTGGGGTTCCGGATCTAAGTATGCTGAGTTTTTACAAACCCGTATCCAATGCATGAAATCGCTATTAAAACATGAAGGGTCAATTTTTGTTCATTGTGACAAAAAAGGCGAGCATATCGTAAGGACAGTTCTCGATCATGTGTTTGGTGCCTCAAACTTTCAATCAGAGATAATCTGGGCTTACAAACGATGGTCAAATTCCAAAAAAGGATTGCTACCAAGTCATCAAAATATCTATTTTTATTCAAAGAGCAAGGACTTCAAGTTCAATACTATCTATACTTCATATTCTGAGTCGACTAATATAGACCAAATTCTTCAACGCAGAACAAGAGATAATCATAACAAATCGGTGTATGACGTTGATGACGATGGGAATGCTAAACTCGGTGCATCAAAAAAAGGTGTACCATTGAGTGACGTTTGGAATATTCCATATTTAAATCCAAAAGCAAAAGAGCGAGTAGGATATCCTACTCAAAAACCACTTCTTCTTCTTGAGCGTATCATCAATTTGGTCACTGAGGAAGAAGACTTTGTTCTTGATCCATTCTGTGGAAGTGGAACGACCTGTGTCGCAGCAAAATTACTGAATCGAAGGTTCCTGGGTATTGATTCTTCATTAGAGGCAGTGGAGTTGGCTAGAAGCCGACTCGCTATGCCCGTTCGTACAGAGTCAAAGCTACTTGAAAATGGGCGAGAATCGTATAAAAATGCAGATCAGGTCGCTTTATCGCTTCTTCAAGGTATTGCGTTTAACCCTGTTCAACGTAATAGAGGAATCGATGCCATACTTGTGGAACAATATGAGAACGCCCCCATTCTGGTCCGAGTACAAAAAGAAAGCGAGCCGAT
This sequence comes from Chloroflexota bacterium, assembly GCA_039029935.1. Taxonomy (GTDB): domain Bacteria; phylum Chloroflexota; class Anaerolineae; order Caldilineales; family Caldilineaceae. The sequence goes on along the minus strand of JBCCFC010000278.1, from coordinate 5,017 downwards.
TGAAGAGGCCGCGGCATTGTTAGCAAAGGCAATGGCTAAAAAGCAGTCAAAATGTGCCTACTTAATTCAGACCAATCATTGTCGGGGTCTGTTTGATACATTGACTGTCTATGAGGGGATGCAGATTCTTAAATCGCCTGCAATGTTAATGTCTTCAATGATAAAAGGAGCGAAGGAGTGAGATCGACTATACAGGAAATAAACTCGCTGGATAACGGCGCACTGCCCCCTGAATCCAATAATTTGATGACAGGGGCAACCTATCTCGAATCGCTCAATGATGGACGCGAGATTTGGTTTGACGGCGAGCGCGTCAAAAATGTGAACGAACACCCTGCATTCCGTAACGCTGCGCGCAGCATGGCGCGCCTGTACGATGCGCTGCACGATCCAGCCTTGCAAGACGACTTAACCACAGTCGATAAGTTTGGTCATCGCACACATCGTTTTTTTGCACCAGCCTATTCAACCGAGGATTTGTTCAAAGCACGCAAGGCACTCGACATTTGGCAACGTATCAACTATGGCTGGATGGGGCGTAGCCCCGATTATAAAGCCGCATTCATGGCTCAGCTTGCCGAAGGGTACAACTTTTACGCACCCTATAACGAGAGTGCCCTGAATTGGTATAAAAAGTTTGCATCTCAAGGGCTGCACCTGAACCACGTGCTTATCGATCCACCCGTGAATCGTGCCAAGGGGCGCGCCGAAGTCAAAAACATCTACCTCTCGCTCGACCGATCTGACGACAAGGGCATCTATGTGACGGGTGCAAAAATGGTGGCGACTGGCTCGGCACTGACACACGCCACCTTTGTCGGCATCAACAGTGGCACAGCCGCACGGATGGAGGTGGGGCGTGATGAAGATATGGCACTCATCTTTATCGTGGATATGAATGCCCCCGGTCTCAAGCTGATTAGCCGCCCTTCATATGAGTTGAATGCCAACAGCCCCTTTGATGCACCACTGGCAAGTCGCTTTGACGAAAACGATGCCGTTGTCGTCTTTGAAGGCTGTTTTGTGCCGTGGGAAAATGTCCTCATCTATCGCGATGTCGAAAAGGCAAAACAATTTTATGCCCAATCTGGGTTCTTCAATCGCTTTAATTTGCAGGCGGCTGTACGTCTGGCAATCAAACTCGAATTTTGTATCGGGCTGATGGTAAAGGGGACCGAGGCATCGGGGACGGATCAATTTCGCGGTGTACAGGCCGCCATCGGTGAATTGGTCGCCATGCGTGAGACAATTTCAGCACTTTCCATCGCCATGATCAGTAACCCCGAACCAGGCATCGGTCAGTCTGTGGTTCCCCGTCTACAAACCGCTTCCGCGCTGCGTATCTACATGACCAATGCATGGACACAGGTGCGCAATACCTTTGAGACGGTGCTGGCGGGTGCGCCTAGTTTTGCCATCTCCAGTGTGCGCGACATGGATGCACCAGAGCTAGAACACATCATCGACACCTACTATCAAGGCACAAATCTCGACGGACGCAGCCGCATCAAGCTGTTCAACCTTGTTTGGGACGCACTCTACTCTGAGTTTGCGGGCCGACACGGGCTGTACGAACGCAACTACGCGGGCAACAAAGAGCAACCGCGACTTGATATGTTGCGTTGGGCCACGATGCGTGGTGAAATCGGCGATTTTAAAGGGCTGGTGGATAGCTGTATGGCCGATTATGACACAAGTGGTTGGGTCAATGAGGTTTGGCAGGCGTAAAAAAGCTTGTCATCAGGTGAGCATTTCAGCACTTCAGCACTTCAGCACTTGAGTACACTGGCTGACAAGCTGACTGGCTGACAAGCTGACAAGCTGATTCTATAAAAAATTATGACAACAACATTGATTTCAGCCGAAGCGTATGCAGTATTCGACGTGCCGACCGCCGATCACCGTATCCGCTACGGCGATGACCCCTCACAATTTGGTGATCTGTTCTTACCCAACGGAGCAGGGCCTCACCCAGTCGTGTTTTTACTGCATGGCGGCTGTTGGCGCGCGCAGTATGGGCTAGGCCCCATCGGTCAACTGGCGCGTGCGTTGGCGGATGGCGGGGTCGCCGTTTGGAGCTTGGAGTATCGGCGGCTAGGGAATGGCGGCGGTTGGCCCAACACCTTTCTGGATGTCGCACATGGGGCCGACCGATTGCGTACGTTAGCGGACCACTATGCGCTGGATATAACACGCACTGTGGCAGTTGGGCACTCTGCGGGCGGACACTTGGCCTTGTGGTCGGCTGCACGGCGGCAACTTTCACCGGATAGTCCTATCTACACACCCGATCCGCTGCCCCTGCAAAGCGTCGTCGCCTTGGCACCCGTCTGTGATCTGGAACGGGCAGTCGCTTGGGGCATTTGTGTGGATGCCTCCGATGGTCTGGTAGGTGGTCATCCACGCCAAGTATACGCCAACTACTATCAGGGCTCACCAAGTGCCTTACTGCCGCTAGGGGTCCCACATATCACCATCAATGGTGCGCTCGACGATATCGTCCCCATTAACTATGTTCGTCCATTTGTCGATCAGGCACGCAAGTTGGGTGATGACGCCACGCTTATTGACGTGCCCGATGTCGGTCACTTTGAGATCGTCATGGCGACCCATCCAGCGGGGCAGTTGGTGATTGATACGGTTTTGGCACAATTTACATAGAAATTCTGTATAACGCATCCTACGCACAGGCGAAAGTCATGAGAACAGATGCTGGCGCAACTCCGAGCGCGACGCCAAATGGCGCGGCTTCCATGTAGCGATTGGGCATCCAGACGGGTGGCACATCAACCAGAACATGATCAACGACATGAAAATCATCCCCGACTTTCGCACCCCAGACAACATCCGTCTCGCTGTGACACCGCTATATACGTCGTTCACCGATTTGCACACAGCCGTGATGCGGGTGAAGCAGATTATGGAGGAACGGCTGTATGAGACCTATACAACTGGCTCTTCGAAGACAGAGTTTACATAATTGGGGGATATCATTCAATGGATACCGTATGCTAAGTAAACCCAAAACTGGATTTATGGTTCTGCCCAGAATCGAATTGTAGCATCACTACCACCAGAAGCAATAGTGCTGCCATCGGGCGACCAACTCACACTCCAGACCTCACTGGTATGTCCCTCAAGGGTTTGCAGCAATTGACCCGTCTCTGCATCCCACAAACGCACGGTGCTACCCCTGCCAGAAGAGGCAAGAGTGCGACCATCGGGCGACCAACTTACGCTCAATACCCCAACCGTATGGGCTTCAAGGGTTTGTAGTGATTGACCTGTTGCTGCATCCCACAAGCGCACAGTACCGTCTCCAACCGAGGCAATAGTTCTGCCATCAGGTGACCAGCTCACGCTCAAGACCCTATCCGTATGCCCCACAAGAGTTTGCAGCGATTGACCCGTCTCTGCATCCCACAAGCGCATGGTGTGGTCTGCACTGGAAGAGACAAGAGTGCGACCATCGGGCGACCAACTCACACTCAAAACTCTATCCGTATGCCCCACAAGAGTTTGCAGTGATTGACCTGTCTCTGCATCCCACAGACGTATGGTGCGGTCATTACAGAAGCAAGGGCACTGCCATCGGGCGACCAACTCATGCTCCCGACATCATCCGTATGTCCCACAAGGGTTTGCAGCAATTGACCCGTGGCTGCATCCCACAGGTACATGTTGTGGTCCAAACTGACAGAGGCAAGGATATTGCCATCAGGCGACCAACTAATGTTCTTGACACTATAAGTCCCCTCAAGGAGTTGCAGCGATTCCCCGTCTCTACATCCCACAGACGCACGGTGTCGCTTACAAAATAGGCAAGGGTACTGCCATCCGGTGACCAACTTACACTTGATACACTACCAATATGTCCCACAAGAGTTTGCAGCAATTGACCCGTCTCTACATCAACATCTGGCAAGCCGTCCTCGACGAAGCCAAACACAGCGGTCAACTTCATGACCTGATTGACATCGCCCGCCGCGAATATGGAACAGATCCCGCATTGCAGCTACGTGGATGAATGAAGATGGAATGGGACGCGGACGAGTGCGAATAAACGCAAGTGTTTATAGGTAGCAAACGGATGAAATTCATCGCCACTCGCCATGCACTTGGATACTCACTTGAATCAAAGCCTATGCTGTTGCCATCGCCTGATGATGACGCCATGATGCCATCCATGCCTGACGCCGTTCCTCTAACTGTTCTATAAAATCACGAACATGCGTCTGCTGCTCAGGTGTTAAAAATGATAATGCTAACATTTTCTGACCTTGTGTTAAGGCCCGGTACGTGTCCCCGGCTGCGGCCCAACAACTCATTTCGCTGACCAAATGAACAGCCGCAAGGTCTGGACGCCCATGTTCTTGCACCGTTTCTGCTAACTGTGCCTCAATTTCTGCTGACTTCGCAAACAAGTTGGATGCATCTTTGAATTGTTGCTGTAATTCATGCATGTTGGCTTGCAGTAAGAGGTTCGATTTTTCAATCACTAAATTTTTGTAGGATGAAGGAAGTTGTCTATTTTCTTCATACGTATTTTTGACCATATCAATTAAACCTCCCCAATGGGATAAAAAAGCCCCCATCAAAGGCTATGTGAGCAATAAGCTCTTCAAGTTTTTGTGGTTCTGTTGGAAAAGTATGTTTGAACATGGGTCCTATTGTATCAAATTTACGATGCCTGATCCACTCTGAGTACATGGGTAACAACCAATTGAGCAGCCTACCCTGCGTCATCTACAACGTCCTATCTATTTCTGCGCAACAAAAAACCTGCCGATTGGCAGGCTCTTTGTAGACAGTTGATTCAGTTCAGCTTAGTAGGAAAACACTGGAAGCGTTAGAGGTATTGTACCCGTAAATTTAGTTCTGTACCAGTGGCAGGAACGTGGTGAATGTCTGCGCTGGATATTCGTTCATTTCCAAGTCGGCTGATGCTGTGCTAACACCGAAGTCAAAAGCGGCTGCGCCACCCAATTCGCTGACCTCAACGACGTGTGTATCGGTG
>JBCCFC010000277.1:0-12044 GCA_039029935.1 Chloroflexota bacterium | reverse complement strand
TTAACAGCTTTTTTGCCTCAACATTGGCCTCGGTCGGCACATAGGAGATAAAATCAACACTCGTTTCTTCAAGCAGATTAGCTATCATTTTGTTTACCCTGTTATTTGAACCATTACGCAGTGAGCAAATATACATCATTATCTTTTTATAAAGCCATAGTATCTATGTATGTTCTTGGAAGATTCTGCATCAAAGACACCTCTTTTGATCAACTCTTCATCGGTAAATGGAATACGTAAATTAGGGTTGCTTTTGAGTTCGTCAATACGTTTGGCTGAGACTGCTCTTGCACGAGCTTGACGTAATGTTTTACTTATCTCAGGAATTGATACGATTGGTTGTACTGTACCCATTGATATAGACCCCTTTACACCTAAACAACTCATGTCAATTAAACATAGGTTAAAATACCTTTGCTTGCTAAGTATATCCTCATATGGATGTATTGGATAATTTTGTCTCTATCCAAGCTCAATAGACAATTTGTATGTTTCTCATCTGGCAATGATAGAGTAAACTTATCGTTATGAGTACGAATGACATAATGCAGGATGCAATCATTTACAATCGCTATCACCTTGTCGAGATATTGGGGCAGGGGGGCATGGGCGTTGTCTATCGCGCCGAGGATCAATTGACGGGTGAGACCGTTGCCCTTAAACGGGTGACACAGTTCTCCAAAGACAAAGCATGGGCGGATGATGTCTCAAAAGAAGAGCTACTACTTGCGCTTGCTCACGAATTTCAGATCTTAGCAGGGTTGCGCCATCCCAACATCATCAGCGTTCTTGATTATGGGTTTGATACCCCCTCAGAGGCAGGTCAACAATCAGAGATAAATCAACCTAACTCACCCATCCACCGTGAGCCATTCTTTACCATGACCTACTTGGCTGATGGGCAAACGCTTCTGGATGCAGCGGAGGGGAAATCGCTTGAACAGAAACTTGCGCTGATTGGTCAACTATTACAGGCGTTAACCTATTTGCACAGACGCGGGGTTGTCCACCGTGATTTGAAACCGGGCAATGTCCTGGTAGCACAAGAAACCGTCCGTGTGCTGGACTTTGGGCTTGCCATCACGCCTGATGACAGGGATAGCCTTTCTGTTGGCACACCGCTCTATATGGCCCCCGAACTTCTTGAAAGGGCAATGTACACACCATGGTCAGACCGCTTCGCCCTTGGCGTACTCATCACCGAGGTACTGGCAGGGACACATCCTTTTGCACCACTGGATTACGCCTTTTTTGACCGTGTTTTAGACGAAGAACCAGACCTGCGTCAGATGGATGTGCGCTTACGCCCCTTTGTCCAACGACTGTTGTCCAAATTCCCAGAGGAGCGCTTTGACAGTGGCAATGACATGCTGATGGCTTGGCAGGAGGCAGTGAATCATCAGGCAGTGAATCATCAGGCAGTGAATCATCAGGCAGTGAATCATCAGGCGAGTACCGTTATCGTCGAGACAGAGGCCATCCGCGAGAGCTATCTCCAAGCAGCGATTTTTGTCGGGCGTGATACCGAGATGGCACAGCTACAGCAGGCGTTGACACAGGCGGCGTCAGGTCATGGTTCGCTATGGCTACTGGGTGGCGAGAGCGGCGTCGGCAAATCACGGTTGCTCAGTGAACTGCGCACCTTTGCACTCGTTGATGGAGTTCGTGTGTTGCGGGGGCAGGCCATTGCCGAAGGTGGTAGCCCCTTTCAACTGTGGCGCAATGTCATCAGCCATCTTGCCCTGCACACCTCTCTGAGCGATTTAGAGACGGGTATCCTCAAAGAGGTTGTCCCTGAATTGGAACGCATTCTCAACCGTTCGCTGCCCGACGCCCCATCTTTACAGGGCAACGCCAGACAGCAACGGCTGATCTTCACGATGATTCAACTATTGCAACGCCAGACACACCCAACGCTCTTGCTACTGGAAGATTTACACTGGACACAAGAAGGGCTTGACATTCTCAAACAATTAACCCCACAGATCGAGACGCTGCCACTGCTCATCATCGGCAGCTTTCGCAGCGATGAGCGTCCGCATCTCCCCGATGAGTTTGCAGCGGGTGTCCATCAGATCACACTGGCACGGTTTGGGGATACACATATTGGGCAACTTGCCAAGGCCATGTTGGGGGATGTTGCGCAACAACCCGCGATTGTGGACCAATTGCAAACCGAAACCGAGGGCAATGTGTTCTTTCTGGTGGAAATTTTGCGGGCATGGGCGGAGGAAATGGGTGGCCTGTTGACGCTTGGGGAGATGGTGCAGGATGTAGGACAAGACATCAGGCTACCCGAACACGTATTCACGGGCGGCATCGAACAAATCATTCGTCGACGACTGGCAAAGGTTCCCGCATCTAGCCAAGCACTTTTAAAACTAGCAGCGATTGCAGGACGTGCCTTGGATTTGGATGTCCTGTCCTATCTGCAACAGCATACACTAACAGCGCAGAACCTGCCTGACCTGCAAACATGGCTGCTGGCCTGTAGCGAGGCGATGGTGCTGGATGTGCAGGAGAATCAGTGGCAATTTGCGCACGACAAGCTGCGTGAGTTTATTCTACAGACGTTGACACCTGATGAGAAACGTCATGGACATCAACAGGTCGCATTGGCATTGGAATTGCACTACCCCAATCAACCAAGTCTGGCCTATGTGCTGGCCGAACACTGGCACAATGCAGGCGATGTGTCCAAAGAAGTGGCCTACACGATTGTCGCAGGCGAGCAACTCAACTGGTCCGGAGCCCATGCAGAATCGGTGCGCATGACACAACGGCTGCTGGACGATCCAGAAATTACCCTGCCAGATACGGATCGATTGGGGCTGTTAGAGCAGCTTGGCAAAGGCTATATCGGATTGCATCTCTACACAGAGGCGATTGACTGTACCAAGGCGGGGTTATCATTGGCAAGACAGCAAGCGGAGCGACAGGGCAATCAACAGACTGTTATCGGCTATCTCAATGACTTAGCCAATGCCACTGTACTGCAACTTCAATATGAACATAATCAAGCAGACAAAGCAGCCTTTGATGATGCCGACTCGTATCTCGAAGAAAGTCGCTTTCTGGCCGAACAATTAGGTGAACACAAACTTCTCGCCGACGCCATCGCCATTCAATCGGTGATTGCGTTGCTACGTGATCAGGACTTTACACGGGCCAACGCATTGGGTGAACGCGCACTCACGCTCTATCAGCCCCTCAATGACCAAGAGGGGATTGTCACTGTTCTGCAAGCACTGTCCGCCAACTTCTATCTGATGGGAGATCGCACACGTACAAAACAGTACTCACTGGAGGCATTAACGCTGGCAAGACAGATTGGCAACCCCAATTTGACGCCCTTTATATTAAATTTGCTGATTGATGCATCCATCGCAGAAAAGGAATGGACACTGGCAGAAGCCTACCAAGTAGAGTTTATGCAATATGCCCCTTCGCCCCATCTGCTGTTTTACGGCAAAGCATACTATTACGCCAGCATCATCGCCTTTCACCATCAAGACTACGCGGCCATGATTTACCACACCCAAAAGGGATTGAAGGCCACCCAACCTCGTTTTCACTGGTTGCACCACTGCTTGCAATGTGTGGCCACCCTCATGCTGGATGATACTGTCCTCTTTGAGAGTGCATTTGCCCATGTCGCCGCTGTTGATATTGAGACGCTCGCACCACTTGACCAACTCTACTGCTGGCTTCTGACGGCTGCACAGGCTCTGCTTGTTGGCGATGTTGTGGAGGGCGCATCGCTACTCGACTATGCACAACAACATTTTAGCATACCCGAACGCACACCAGAGGGGAAAGCAGTTCATATTCAGGAAGTGATGCGCCAAGTTCAACAGAAATTCCAGACAGGATTAGAGACAGCACTAGAAACAGATATATCAAAGGATGCGTTGGTGTAGGGAACCAATCCTATGCACCATACTATCAGGGTTTACCGCCATACCGCCACCGTCCCCGGCACAACCCCATCGACCAACGATAATCGATAGGCGTGACCCGCCGCTGTCTCAAGCTCGGCAAAGGGAAAATCTGGCAGATAGGTGTCAAAGCTCTGTGAGGCGCGGTTCCAGCGGTCAAAACTGACGATATTGATGGAGGGTGTGCTGCTGGCTTGGACATCGGCAATCACAAGGGCAGAGTTGCTGAGATTTTCTGCATTGAGCGGGACCATGACCCAGTTGTAGTTGGTTGTGCCTGTGGCGATGAGTTCTTGGGTAAAGACGCTCGTATCAGGGACCTCGCCAAGCAGGGTCCAGATGGCGTTTTGCACGGGCTGCCCAAAGAGGTCTACGCTGATACGATAGACGCCGCCAACTTGCAGATTGACACCACCAAGGAACGGCAGTGCGGGCAGATAGCTGTCAAAACTCTGGCTTACGTTATTCCAGCGGTCAATGGCCTCGACCGTTGCGGGAATGCCTGCACCGTTTTGGCTGGTGTTGGTGGCGATGTGATTGGCGAGGCTGGCGTTGTTGCCTGTGCCTAGCGTGATGCCATCAACAATCAGCGGCAAGCCGACCCAGTTAAAGTCGCTGCTGCCTGTTTCGGTTAGTGTATATTCAAACTCGCCAACACGGTTCGAGAGGGCAACGTTGCCACAGGCATCGACAGTACGCAACACATAGAAATGGTTGACATCAGGGTTGCCGAGTGCAGCGGATGTGTCATCTTCACTGTTCCGGATATCTGGCACAGTTGCGAGCAGTGTACTGCCTGCGTCTCCAGGCATGAAGTAGGGCTGTGTACTACGCCACATCTCGACGTTGTTGCCATCCTGTAGTGGTGTCCAGAAGAGACGCACGGTAGTGAATCCCAGACGGCCAATGCGTAGGTCGGTGATGGGGAGCGGCGGTTCCGAACAGGTTTGAAGGGGCGGTTCAGTGGCCTCCCAATTTGTTGGCTCATCGCCATACACAGCGAGGTCAATTCTCGACAATGAAGGGCCATTGCCATCTGGCTCTGTCACCCAAGGTGGGTCGTCGTCGTAGATCACGCGGTCTTCCCAGAGCATGGGATAGAAGGGTTCGCCGCCAAGTGGTGTCGCCAAATCGCCGGGGCGTTGTAGTCTGAGCGTCCCACCGCCATTGTCCAGCCGCACATCCGTCTCGCCATTGTCGGTCCAAGGCCCCACCAGCGGTATCTGCGTAGGTAAGCCATAGGTGGCGCGGAAGTCATCTGCAAACGTAGCGCTGTTGGGATCAAAGCGCACAACCACGACAACTTCCTCCGGCGCAAGCGTGATGCCTGCACCGAAATCAACATCGACCTCGCCGCGCAGTCGCCAGTTTTCCAACGACTCGTTGACCGTACCACCGTTGGTAATTTTGATAAACTCCAGATTGCCATCATCTCCGGCTGGGTTATAATGAATCTCGCTGATGACCACTGGACCTGCCCGAACGACATTGCCGTTACTGTTATTCGCTGCCCCAAAAGTCCGCTGTTGCATCGGCTGTAGGTCATCTGTTTGCACATCAGGTGCGGAACCATCCGGCCACAATCCCATCGACTCGTTGTTGGCCGATGCACCAAACTCGACGCGATCCACAAAGAGCAGTAGATTCCCCGCGCTGTCGGCTTCCATCAGATAGACATCATCGCCAGTGGTGGAACTGAGGGCAAAGGGGACAAGATTGTCTGGGTTGCCTGCGTTGTTAAAGTTTGTCTCGTCGATGACCAGATATTGCCCTGCTGTCATTGTCGTACCCACAGGGAATTTGTATTTGCGGAAACCGCCGTTGTCCTCGTTGCTGGTATCACTGACAAACCAGCCTGAAATGTCGATGGGGTTGGCGGTACGATTGAGAAACTCGATGGTATCAACCAGAGGTGGTTCGCTGGCCGCCAGCACTTCGTTAATCACAATACGATTGTCAGGACCCAACCCTGCACGTCCGGGGGAACCATGATATTCGCTGGAGGGTTGCCAGTTGGCACTATCGGCCAGATAGTTGTTGCGCTGTACACGTGCGGTTGGTACGTCATTGACGTTTTCCACCTCCAGCGAACTGCCATTGCCATCGGCGCGGCCCGGCCACGAGCCACCATCGTTGTAGGCAAAGGTAAAAATCTCTTCACCAACACGGTCTCGCATCACCAGCGTCTCACCGCCATTGCTCAACGCCCCGCTCCATTCACCCGCCACAATCAGGTCGGGCTGATAGTAGGCCGAGGCTGGGTTCTGGTAGCGACTGACAAAGGCATCTTCATTTTCGACCACCACCATGTATTCACCGGGGCCGAGTGTAATCAGCGGAAAAGTGAACGTGATGCCTTGGCTGAGGGTGACATCGGTGAGGTCGATGCGCTCTGTGCCGATGTTTTTGAACTCCAGAAATTCGTATTCATCCGAGTCATAAATCGGGTCAGGGTCATGTCCATCAGGGTTGTAGTAGATTTCGCTGATGACCACTGTGTCACGGCTGGCCCGTGGGTTGACATGAAAGGTGTCGCTGGTGAGCGGCCCCCATACGCCATTCACACGGGGACGTGCTTTGAGTACACCGCTGCGCGCCATTGTTACGGGACCTGTGTATTGCGTTGCGGATGGCGACACGGCTCCACCAGGTAGACGCGGGTCTGTGCCATCGGTGGTGTAGAAAATCTCACCGCCATTCGAGCTGTAGATGGCAATGGGTGAATCGATCCAGCTAGCAGGATTGCCGTTGTTGCCAAGCATGATGGAGCGGTGTGGATCGGACGTTAAGACAGTGCGCTCTATCTGAAATTCATAGTCGGCGTTGGCACGAGCAGCGACAAGGTCTGTGCTTGTGGCAGCGAAAGGCGTGTCAGACGCCAACACAAACATATTCCCCAATCGATCCGCACAACATTCAGTGCGGTTGGTGATGCGAATTTCGCGAATGTCATAGACAACACCCAAATCCACCTCCCACCAATCGTTGGGGGTATCGCCTCTGGTCGTGCAAATGTTGAGGTTTGCACCTGTGGCGGGTGTGAGGTTGCCATCAATACATCTCTCGGCGGTGAAGCGCGTGATATCCCAGAACGAATTCTGTGCGGCTATCCCTGTCAACGCCCTGTTGACACCATTGATATCAAAGACCTCGACTTCACCGAGGTTGATCACGGGATGACCAGGGTTATCACCCGATTTCATCACACGTACATAGCGTACATTGGTGGGTGTATCGACAACAAACGAGACAGGCTCCAGCGGGAAATAGCCAGCGTCCTTAAGCTGTTGGAGGACAACGCCACTGCGCTGGGCCGTAAAGACCGAGCGGCCATCCATATAAGTGTTCCATCGTGCTGGCAACGTGGCATCATTGACCCAACGCGCTGCTTCGGTGAGAACGCTGAGGTTGATGCGCCCACGCCATTCGTCAAAACGAGCGCGTGCAACATCAGGATGCAATGCACCAGAGAAGTCGTTCTGTGTGTAGAAGGCATTGGCGATGCGGTCGGACACCAATGTGCGGAAATCGCTGTTACCCGAATTCCACATGCCGCCAAAGATACCATGTACACCTGCCCAGCTTGTAAAATTGTGTTCAACAGGTGTGCCCCATAATCCTGTTTTCACGATATCAAATGCACCGTCGGTATCCATTGAGTCCATCACATAGCCAGCAGGGTCGGCGGGGTCAACCGGACCCGCTGCGCGATATTCGTGTTCAAAAAAGAGAAAAATTTTGGTCAGCCAATAGTCCACATGGTTGGACGTATCAAGCCTCTCCTTGACAAACTCATAGTTGCCGCTGTTATCGACGATGCTCTGCCAGACCGCCCCCGTGCCATCAACAACAGACCAGGTTCGACCATCCTGCGTGTTGGTCGATTTAGTCGACTCGTAGTCATCATCATCGCCCGTGCCGTATGCGGCAAAAAAATCAGCGTCCACACGTTCAGACATCTGATATTGCCCCCAATAGACGCCGTTGATGTACATATGGACAAAGAAGCCGTGGGGGACAAGATTGCCCAAATCAAGCATGGTGTCGGCCACATAGCGTCGGCCAATGTAGGTAGCACGTTCAGTTGTCAGCCAACGCGCCGCGCCCAGAAACTGGTCATGGGTTCCGCCAGCACGTAGATCAATGGTGTCAAACTTTTCAGCAGGCGTATAGGTCCCCTGTCCCCAATCGGCAAAGACAGGCCAACGCAGATTATTGGGGCCATAAGTGTCGTCAAAGGAGAGGCGATGGTTATTTTTTGCATTGTGAATCAGGCTGGCGTAGCCATAACGATTGACACCCACATTGGCCTGAAACCCTTCGCTGCCATCGGGGTAGATTAGCTCGACCGATGCCTGCACAGGTATGACATCATTGACGTGGTGTCCCGGAATGGCATGGGGAGTGACGATGGAAATCGTGGGCAGACTGAGCAAGGCATCATCAATTTGATTGGCATAGGCATTGATGACCGATGAAAAAAAGGTCGGTTGCGTGGCAACATCGGCAACAAAGATGTAGGTGTGTGTGTCGATGACAGATTGGGTTCCATTGGCGTCATAGGCCATGATGCGCAGGGCAGTGGTGTTGTTGATGGTCAGCGGCCCACTATAGACTATACCGTGCGTGGGTGAGGGTTCGGTGGCGTCGGTCGTATAGCGGATGGTTGCGCCCGGTGACGCGGTAAGCGTGACCGTTTGGGCAGCGTTATAGAAGCCTCTCTGAACAGTGGCGGTGGGTGGGGCTAGCTGATAGAGTTGGACGCCTGTGCCGTTGGCGGCGTTGGGTGTGGCGGGTGAGAAGTAGACTTGGCTACCGTTGGGGTCCAGCCCAAAGGAGACGTTGCCATATTGTTCTGGATAGGTTGGAGCAAACTCGTTGGCGATGGTTTCACCGTCGGGTTGGACAAGGGCAAGATAGTCGCCACCGCTGCTTAATTTGAAGCTGGTGTGCAGTTGAGAACCCGCCTCAGCGCGGTCCTTGTCCGAGGCAAAGACGACCAGATAGCCATGACCGCCAATCGTCACGGATGGGAACTGCCACTTGGTCAGGTTGGACGCATCATCAGTAAGAAACCAGCCCTCCAAGTTGACACCATTGCCCGTCGTGTTGCGGAGTTCAATCCAGTCGCTGCTATCACCGTCCTCATCAACAAGTGCGTCGTTGTTAGATGCCATGAATTCTGTGATGATGACCAGGCTGTTGTTTTGCTGTGAAGAATCGCCTGCTGCGTAACTTACGGCAGAAACAGGTTTAGCCAAAGAAGCATATCCGTTCACATCAAATAGTATAATGAAAAAGGTAATAATCACGCCTTTTATCAGTTTTTTCTTGTCTAAACGCATCATCCCTCCAAAGCATACATACAAACATAACCTTACAGAATTGACCTTGGAAGTTAACGAGGGGGTAAATGATCACGTTCCTGCAATTAGGTCAGATTGGCTGTCGATATACTTTCAATCCGTACGGGCGTTATTGCAAAATAACGCTCGCCACCGAATCATAGATGACTCCACTGAAAAAAGTCCGACTTCTGTAGAATTTGTTATTCGCTACCACTGGTAAGAAGTCGGACTTTTGTATCGGTTTGACCTTTTTTCAGCAGAGTCATAGATGTGTATGAAATAAAAGTGACGCGTGTCATATCAATAGATGACACGCCTCCATAGACAACCACAGCCAATGATGCTATCATTTGACCATGAAACAGCGTGACCTTGAATTTGGCCTGCTATCCGTTTTTCGGTTGCTCACAACGTTCCGTTTTGGGTTGGAATGGATGTTTGTGTTCATACGTATTGTGAACATTGCTTTGGGTGATTCCCCGCCTGATAAGTTGCCGGAGACGCTCTATGAAGGGGTAAGGACGATAGAAGTAACCCTGTTGATACTCTATCTCTGGTGGCCGGGGTTGTCGGCACGGCTCGGTAATCGTTTTCTGCCGCTGGGTTTGCTTTTCGCAACCATTGGGCCGATGTTGGGGCATCATAGCGAGTTATTGACCGAATTTAACGAGACCGAGGCCGGCATTGTCTCAGAAACCTGGCAAGTATTCTTGGTTTTGTTTATTCCACTCATCTTGACTGGCTGGCAATATGATCTGAGAAAGGTGATCTTTTTCAGCATTGGTACAGCCCTGCTTGATAGTGTGTTAACCGTCTTATCTGGCTACGTGGGCAATCCACATGTATCGTCATTGTTGGGGTTAATCACTGTGAGAACTGGTACGTATATTTTGGTCGGCTATATGGTCGTCCAATTGATGAAAAACCAACGTCAGCAGCGTCAAGCACTGGCCGAGGCCAACGAACAGCTAACCCACTTTGCCACAACATTGGAACAGCTAACCATCAGCCGCGAGCGCAACCGTTTGGCGCGGGAAATGCACGATACGCTCGCCCATACCTTAAGCGGAACAGCAGTGCAACTTGAGGCGATTAAGACGCTTTGGGATACCGCGCCAGATGATGTACGCATGATGTTGGCGCAATCTTCAGAAGAAATCCGTATTGGGTTAGCTGAAACCCGTCGCGCACTGCTGGCGTTGCGTGCGTCCCCATTAGAGGACTTAGGCTTGGTGCTGGCCGTTCGCGAGCTTGCAGAATCGACCGTAGACAAAATGGGGGCGGTCCTCGATTGGCAAAGTGCTGGGCAGTTCGAGCATCTTGTGCCAGCCGTCGAGCAAGGAGTCTACCGCATTGCACAGGAAGCCTTGGCAAACATTGGCAAACATGCCGCAGCACGGACAGTCACTGTTCAATTGACGCAGAGCGATGATCAGATAGTTCTGAAAATAGCAGACGATGGTGTTGGGTTTGACCCCGGCCAGATCGATAGCCAGCATCATTTTGGCTTACTGGGTATGCAAGAGCGCGCCAGAATGATTGATGGTCAGTTGAGCATCGAAAGTTCTCTGGGTAATGGGACCTCAATTCATTTGGTGATACACAGGTGAGTAGATAATTCACACGTGTAAACTTAAGTATGAAATGGTTGGTCGGTGGTCGGTATTCGGTAGGTCGGTCCCTCGGTACTGATACACCGAATACTGATTACTGGCCCACTGGCAAACCCTTAAATAATGCACAGATGACTCTGCTGAAAAAAGGTCAAAATCGCTTAAAAGTCCGACTTCTCACCAGTGGTAGCGATTAGAAAATTCTACAGAAGTCGGACTTTTTTCAGCGAAGTCACAGATGAGTATATGGAGAAAATGAATGATTTCTATCTTAATTTGTGACGATCAGGATATTGTCTGTCAAGGATTACGCGTAATTTTAAACAATTCACCGGACATGGAGGTAGTGGGCATCGCGTATAATGGCGCAGAGGCGTTGACACAGATTGCCGAACGCCAGCCTGATCTGGTTTTGATGGATCTCAAAATGCCAATTATGAATGGTATCCAGGCCACCCGCCAAATTCGAGAAAAATATCCTGCTGTGCAGGTGCTGGTTCTGACGACCTATGATGCCGATGAATGGGTCTTTGACGCCATTCGCAGTGGGGCGGCGGGGTACTTGCTCAAGGCGACGCCAGCCGAACAGCTAGTGGCTGCTGTCAGAGACACCGTGGCGGGTAAAACCCATGTGGACCCCGACGTGGCAGGGAAACTGTTCACACAGATTAGCCAGCAGCACTCGAGTACAGATACGACCATCGCAGCCGACCTAAACCGCCGTGAGCGCGACATCCTCAGCCTGTTGGCACGTGGCTTGAGTAACCCTGACATTGCCCGACGCCTCCACCTCTCCGACGGAACCGTGCGCAACTATGTAAGCGCGATTTTCACCAAACTAGGCGTCACCGACCGTACCCAAGCAGCCATTCTGGCGTTACGTCATGGCCTAGCCAACACAGAACCATAAAAAAGCTAGCTAATATGAATAAGGCCGTTCCACAAAATAAATTACCCATTGAAATGTGGAGTGAGCACTCTCTAGTGCGGGTTATACACGAGATAGCCGGCATTAGAGATTACACGCAGTAGAAATTGGTCTGACCAATTTTCTCGTTTTGCTCCGCTTGCGTGTCAGCGGGTTCCTCGAAAATAGTGTCTAAAGTAGGACCCCAAATATCAGGGTCAGGTTCAGGGATACTGTG
>JBCCFC010000276.1:0-12066 GCA_039029935.1 Chloroflexota bacterium | reverse complement strand
GATTGGTTATCTGTGGCGCAGGTAGCCAACCTGCGATACTTTCCTTTGTCCCAGCTACTTTTAGAAATGTGTCCAAGATATTATAATACAGCTTATGCATTAGCAGGAGAATTATATGGGTGTTCAAAAAGAATTAGTTGCAGGTCTCTACGACCGCACCTCGGCATCCTATGATCAAGTGGGTCCCAAAACTGTTTCGCGCTTTGGGGAGCGACTTGTCGAGTTGCTTGATCTTCCGGCAGGGGCACACGTGTTGGATGTGGGTGTTGGGCGAGGGGCCAATCTCTTTCCTGCCGCCAAACGTGTGGGTACACATGGCCGTGTTGTGGGTATCGATATCTCCCGTGGGATGCTAGACGAAGTAGCTGCCGATATCCAGAAACAGGGCTTACTACAGGCAGAGGTGATGCAGATGGATGGCGAGCAGCTTAACTTTGCAGATGGCTCCTTTGACTATCTACTGTGTGGATACACAATCTTTTGGTTTGGCGATTTGGTGCAGGCATTGCGGGGATTCCGCCGCGTACTCAAAGATGACGGCAAATTGGGCATTTCTATGTATGGCGGTGGTGATCCCCGCTGGGACTGGTATGGTCAGCTTATCCAAACCTATGACGAACGCTATGTGCGGTTCAAATCTTTTGGTGGGAATGGGGTCAATGCCAATCCAGAAATGCTTCGTAACGTATTGCAGGAAGCTGGCTTTGGGGATGTACATATGGTGGTGGAACCCTCTGAGATTGTCTATACAAGTGCTGAGGAATGGTGGGAAGAAAAGTGGACACATGGCAGTCGCGCCCCCTTGGAGCAGATGACAGCGGAGGTCCGTGTCCAATTTAAACAGGAAGCCCTTGCGCAGTTGGCTGAAATGGAAGAGAATGGCGTGTATCGCATGATATGGCAGACTTGTTTTGCGACTGCATCCAAATAAACACACAAATAATGACAAGGAGAGAGCGATGTCCAATGACATTAACGATCTAAAACAATATGTAGAAAGTCACGGTGGCATCCATGCCGTGCGCGGCGGCGGTGCGGATAACCGTAGCTGGAATGGCATTCAGTACAAGACGGGGCTGTCGGGCAAGAACGTCGGCGCCCAGAATCTGTCGATGAATGTGGCGACTGTGCCACCCGGTGCAATTGCCTATGCCCACATTCACGATGGCTTTGAGGTCATGCTCTTTTTGCTGCAAGGCAAGGTGCGTCATGATTATGGTCCCGACTTGATGTATTCGGTTGAACATGAAGCAGGGGACTTTATCTACATTGAGCCGGGTGTGCCACATGAAGTGTTTAACATCGGTGAAGGGGAACTGATGGCGGTGGTTGCGCGGTCGGCAGCGGATGAGTGGGATAAGATTGTAGATTATCCCAGTAAGTATCGGCCAGCGTAGGGCGGATTTCGGGATGCACGGATTAGCAACGTTGAGTAATAAAAATTCTCAAGACAAAAGCGAATCCGCCCATCCTGAATATCCGCATTGTCGCCTACATAAACGCCTGAATCCCCGTCTGCGCACGACCCAAAATCAGTGCATGGATATCATGTGTGCCTTCATAGGTGTTGACGGTCTCCAGATTCATGACATGACGGATGACGTGGAACTCGTCCGAAATGCCGTTGCCGCCATGCATATCGCGCGACACACGGGCAATGTCCAGTGCCTTGCCGCAAGAATTGCGCTTGACCAGCGAAATCATCTCCGGTGTGACCTTGCCCTCGTCCATCAAGCGACCGACACGCAATGCACTCTGCAACCCAAGCGAAATTTCGGTCATCATGTTGGCGAGCTTGAGCTGGACGAGTTGTGTCGCGGCCAGTGGACGCCCAAACTGGATGCGGTCGAGTGTATATTGACGGGCTGCATGCCAACAGAATTCTGCTGCACCCATTGCGCCCCATGCAATGCCATAGCGCGCTTTGTTCAAACAGCCAAAGGGTCCCTTCAATCCTTTGATCTTCGGGAACATGTTCTCATCTGGCACAAAGACATCATCCATGACAATTTCGCCCGTGATGCTGGCACGCAGGCTAAACTTGCCTTCAATTGCGGGTGCAGTCAACCCATCCATCCCCTTTTCGAGGACAAATCCACGAATGCCACCTGTGTTTTCTTCACCATCATATGCCTTTGCCCACACCACAAAAACATCGGCAATCGGTGAATTGGTGATCCACATTTTGCTTCCATTTAATATCCAGCCGCTCTGTCCATCACGTACTGCTTTCTGCGCACGGCTTTCCATGCTACCCGGATCACTGCCATGATTGGGTTCGGTCAGCCCAAAACAGCCAACCCATTCACCCGTCGCCAATTTGGGCAGATATTTCTGCCGTTGTGCCTCAGTGCCATAGGTGTAGATGGGGTGCATGACCAGCGAACTCTGGACACTCATGCAGCTACGATAGCCACTGTCCACGCGTTCGACCTCTCTGGCAACCAGTCCATAGCAGACCGAGTTGACACCTGCACCACCGTACTCTTCGGGGATGGTTGACCCCAGCAGACCCAACTCACCCATCTCGTTAAAAATCGTGCGGTCAAACGATTCATTGCGGTTGGCCTCCAGTACACGGGGCATCAACTTGTCCTGACAGTAATTGTACGCCATATCGCGAACCATGCGCTCTTCGCCATCCAACTGCTCATCTAACAAAAATGGGTCATCCCATTGAAATTTTGCGTTTGCCATTGTTCCCTCAGTAATATTTATGTCAAATTTTTACAGCCAGCCAAACAGACAACTGTATTAGACTCAAGATTAAATGTCTATTATACTGTAAGACAATAGAACACTTATAAAAAGTTATCGTATAAAGGGAAAATACGGATTATGCTAACTCGTCTGAAAGTTTCTGGCTTCAAAAATTTAGTCGATGTTGATGTTAGCTTTGGCGCATTTACCTGTGTTGCGGGTCCAAATGCTGTCGGGAAATCGAATCTTTTTGATGCGATTCGTTTTCTTGGCTATCTGGCTGATCAAACATTCATAGATGCGGCATTAGCTGTTCGCTCCGAAGATAAGCATGTTGGTGATATTCGGAGTCTCTTTCATCGAGATGGTCATGTGTATACAGATTATATGACATTTGAGGCCGAAATGATTATTCCCCCCGAAGGCATAGATGATTTGGGGCAGAAAGCGAAGGCAGCAACTACTTTTGTTCGTTATAAATTGGTACTTCGTTACAAGAAAGATATCGAACTACCTCTAGCTGGTGTTTTAGAGCTTGTTGAGGAAAATTTAGAAAGCATTGAATTTAGTGATGATGCCAAAAATCTACAATTTCCATATAGTTCAGATCAATGGCACAAATCAGTGTTAAACGGTCATAGAGATTACCCTTTCATCTGGACGCTACCACTGGCAGACCAACGACTCGTTTATTTCAATCGAAAGGAGGAGAAGCACCATTCTAGCATGGTATTGCCTGAAAACTTACAGAGAACAGTTCTTTCAACCGTTAATTACGCAACCGAAACACCAACTATTTTTCTTGCTCGACAAGAAATGCGGTCATGGCGTCTATTTCAGCTTGAACCCTCTGCTATGCGCGAGCCAGATCGAATTACGCAAATCGCACAAGCGGGACTTCTGCCTAATGGTGCTCATCTACCCGCAACGCTGTATCAGCTAGCCAATGTGTATGCCAAAACTGCATCTACAAATGGAGGGGATCAGGATAATTCGTATGTCTATGATCAAGTGGCAGCGCGTTTATCAGAATTAATTGATGGTGTTCGTGCTGTTCAAATCGACCGCGATGATACACGCCAGTTATTATCCGTTATGCTGACTGAAAAAGATGGTACATCACACTCTGCTCGCTCGCTCTCAGATGGCACACTACGATTTCTTGTACTATCAGTGTTAGAGATGGACCAATCTATGAGTGGCGTTATCTGCATGGAGGAACCAGAAAACGGGATTCACCCTAAACGAATTCCGGCCATGATTCGGCTTTTACAAGATATTGCATGTGATGTTGACTTACCAATAGGCGGCGATAATCCATTACGCCAAGTGATTGTTAATACACACTCGCCAGTGGTTGTGAGCCAAATCCCAGAAGATAGCCTGCTGGTTGCCATGCCCACTGAAAAAATCTATGAAGGAAGACGGATTAAAAGTGTTCGCTATAGTTGGCTACCAGACACATGGCGATCTGAGGCATTTCCTGACAGACGACCTATAGCAAAAGGTGTGCTATTGTCTTACTTATCTCCTTCTGTACCCAACATCGAAACGCCCTTTGGGGATTCTCGTCGGGTGATAGATAGACCTGATCTACAAATGTTGCTACCTTTCAATGACTGAACACAAAGGACGCATGCACCATGTCTGCTCTCTACTATACGCTAATTACAGATGGTCGTTCTGATGCGATCCTAATACCGATTCTGAACTGGTTACTTGAAGAAAATGGTGTAAACGTCGCCATTGAGCCACAGCTTGCAGATCTCGCTAGTTTACCCAAACCGCCCAAAACGCTTGCAGCGAGGATAGGCTGTGCCATTGAAATGTATCCCTGTGATTTACTTTTTGTGCATCGAGATGCCGAGCGCGAGCCAAGAGACGTTCGAGAAGATGAAATCCGTAGCGCATATTTGAAATCAAACTCGTCAGACAATTCTTTGCCTTGTATTTGTGTCATCCCTGTTCGCATGAGCGAGGCGTGGCTGTTGTTTGATGAGAATGCTCTACGACACGCTGTAGGAAACCGTTCAAAGAAAATACCATTAGAACTGCCATCCATGCACAAACTTGAGTCATTACCCGATCCAAAGCAGACATTACATGAACTGTTGTTAAAAGCCAGTGGTGCAAAAGGACGTGAGCGGAAAAGATTTAATGCCAATCGTAGTGTGCATCGCATTGGAGACATAATCGATGATTTTTCACCATTACGTTCCTTATCAGCATTTTCACATTTGGAAAACGATATAAAGCAATTTATACATCAATATCAACACAACCAATAACATTGTGAGGAGAACCTATCTATGAAACCACTCAATACAGTCGTCGTCGGCTATGGTATGGCGACCCGTTTCTACCACGCCCCTATCACTGCCTCAACCGAGGGACTACATCTATACGGCATCGCCACCAGCAGCCCCGAAAAGCAGACTGAAATCGAGCAGACCTATGGCTGCAAAGCCTTTGCCGGGCTGGAGGCAGCACTGGCCGATCCCGCAGTGGATTTGATTGTGCTTTCAACGCCCAATTCGACCCATGCAGAGATGGCAGTGGCCGCGTTGGAGGCAGGCAAACATGTGGTGGCAGAAAAGGTGATGTGTCTGAATTTGGATGAGTGTGACCGGATGATTGCAGCGGCCAACAAGTCGGGCAAACTGTTGAGTGTCTTTCAAAACCGACGCTGGGATGGCGATTACCTGACCGTCAAAAAGCTGCTGGATGCAGGGACGTTGGGCGATGTGCGCTGGATTGAGATGGCTTGGCAACGGTGGGACCCACCTAAAGGCTGGCGGGCCGAGGCGGGTCTGGGTGGTGGCCGCTTCTATGACTTAGGGGCGCATTTGCTGGATCAGCTACTGCTACTCTTTCCGCAAGACATCGAGTCAGTTTACTGCCGAATGCACCATGATTTCCCTGGTTTGGATGTAGACAGCCACGTTCTCATCACCGTCACTTTTGTCGATGGCTGTACAGGCGTCATCGACCTAACCAGCGTCTCCGCCATTGAGAAACCACGCTTTTATCTCTTTGGCAACAAGGCAACCTTTATCAAGCACGGTCTCGATCCACAAGATAATGCAGCCCGTACTGATGGAATTGACACGGCTATCGTTGAAGATGAGGCATACTATGGCTATATGTTTGATGGCGAAACCAAAACCGTGATTCCGACCATCCAGGGACGATGGCGCGATTATTATGAGAATGTGGCTGATGTGTTGTTAAATGGTGCGGAATCGGCGGTGAAGTTGGATGAAGCACGGCGTGTGATAGCTGTGTTGGAGGCGGCGTTGCAGTCTGTGCGTGAAGGTGTTGTGGTTCGGTTGTAATTTGGGGTTGTTTGGGGATGGTCGTCATTACGGATGGGAAGGAACGCAGATACAGCATGATTGCCCATACCCGCGTTCCTCCATATCCACGGTTTTGATTTTAACGGCTGACGGTGGGGAGGAAGATACGGTATGATGTATCGACTTCCATAGTTACAGGCTGTGCATACAATCCATCCTTATCACGAGCATGAACAACAAAGCGGTAGATACCCGTTTGTGCTAACTCTGTGATAGAGTCGATAAACGGTACTGTGTCACCCGTTTCTTGTTTTCTCCATTCTGAGAGTGGTGTCATAACTTTAGCTAATGGTACTACTTTTTTTCTGTTTTGCGTATTTGATAGCGACAGGAATACAAATACATACCTATGGCGCAAAACGAGTAATTTCGTTGGGACCATCTAAATATAGATGGATTTTGTTTAGCAGGTTTCTACCAAGAATAATTTCATCGTCCTCATCATGTGCAACGACATCAATGCTGGGTAGCTTGATTGTGTCATATAATAAAATATCAACTTTATGGACAGAGACGCTGATTAAACGCTCGTTGAGATGCGACCGAACATTGGTCATGTATTCAACGGGCAGATCAAGTTCCTCGACCAAAAATGTGGGTACAAATGTCCCGTCTGAGCCTGTATCAATAAGTGCGTCATAGGGACCAATACGCACAGATTCCTCTAGAACGACTAAATGAACCGAGAGTACAGGCGCAGGTGGGAAGTAATGTGAACTGTAGTTGTGTTTGTCTTGTGCTCTTGGCATGGTTAATGTTGGATTCTTGGACTAAATATACGGATTTCTTGCGGTCCTTCGGCTGGCATAATCAATACAGGTTTTTTTCCATATTTTATGCGTACTCGTCTACGCAAAGTGGTTTCATTACTATCAAAGTCAACCAAGGTCTTATCGTGAACAGCAATATACTTTTCTTCATACTTGGTTCGTTTACTTAGTGGCAAAGCCAACCACCACTCCTGTTGATCCTGAATAATTTTGCGTTCAGATAACGTTCGCTCGCGACGCATCAAGGCTTGTAAATATTCTTCAATTGTTTTGCCGCGAACAGTTGCTTCATTTTGAATATTTTCGACTAATTCATTTGATAGTTGAAGTTGTACCATTTTCTCCATGTTCCTTTGTCGAACGATCATACATATAAAAAATGTGTGCTTTTTTATGAAATCTTTAAATGTTTTTTTCTTATTTTAAAATTAATGTGGACAGCTTTTGGATTACTTCTGTTTCAGTATGAAGATTGTCTTCTGTAATTTGTCCCAATAAATCATCAAGTGAATAGTTAGATGGAGGTGATGCCATTGTGTAGACATCATCCACTACATTATTTTCAGTATCATGTAGGGTGACTTGATGTTCTTTTAAAAACACCTCTGTTTCCCACCCTGAAGAAAACCCAAGCAGTACTTGGACATCGTAAGAAGATAATGCTGTTGTTCGGTAGGCTTCAACGGCTATCGTTTCTAAGATTCGTCGAGAGACATTTCCCCAACTTTGTGTTAATTGATCTACAATTGTTACTGGCATCTCTAATGAAATTGTTGCATTCATCATCACCTCCGTCAATGATTAAGAATAAGCTCAAATCGGCTATTTGAACTTTGATAGTATAACACAGTATACGAGTAAGCAGGTAATAGGACCAAAAAAATTCCTCTATACTGCGTGAGGGCATAGTATCGGCCACATGAAGGTGCTGTGGTGCGGTTGTGATGTGTATCGCAGATAGTTAATATGCAGGTTGGCAACAGATTGCCAATCTGCTATACTTTACCGAGTGCCAAATAGGCCGCCCCCATCACAGGCTCGACTGTAGGGCGAATCACGTTGAGTAGCGGTGCATGATCTAACAACCGTTTCGTTAAGGCGTCATTGAGTGGACCGGGACGCAGGTTGCCACCAGCAAGCACAAGCGGCAGAGGAATCGGTTGATGCTCACCATCGTCCAATTTGGTCAATATGGCCGAGATCGCCAGAAACAGCGCATCTGCGGCCTGAGCCACCAACTGCCCAGCGACCACATCTCCTGCGTTGGCACATGTCTGCGTTAACTGTGAAAGTTGGGCAATGCGATGCCAACTCGTGTCGCGGTATGTCCATGTGAGTAGGTCGTCAACCGTGTTCAATTTCAAGTGCGCAAAGACCGTCTGCGTGAGCATGGTTTTGGGTCCCATGCCATCATGCGCAGCGGTGATGGCTTTGAGCGTGTTGATGCCGATATTGTACCCGCCTCCATCATCGCCAAGCAATGGACCGCGCCCAGCAACACGATGATGTTGCCCTTGATGGTCAATGCCATAGACAATCATGCCTGTGCCACAGATGACAACAATCCCGTGAAGTTTGCCCCCCGTGCCGCTGGCGAGGGCAATAACGGCGTCGTTGTGTAGTTGGTATGGTGTGTTGGGCAGTAATCTTTCAACCCACTTCGCAACAATCTTGCGATCATTAAGGCGGTCAACACCAGCAATACCCAGACAGATTGAACCAACATCATCGAATGAGCTATTCGCCAGTGTGAGCGTTTGTTGGATGGCCTGTTGCACATTAGCATAAGCCGTTTCCTTCCCTACATTGTGATAGTTGGCCGATCCACTCTGCCCCGTCCCCAACACGGTTCCATTCAGGTCGATAGCGACACAGGCTGTCTTTGTCCCCCCGCCATCCACGCCCAAAACAAGTTGTTTATCCATCTAAAAAGAGCCGCTCCGATAGGCTGTATACAGATTCTCATGAATCAATCTCAGCACTTTGTCATAATTTTTTCCTGGCGAAATTTGTCCAAGCACCTGTGTTGTTTCCGCCCCTGTGCAAGCCGGAATGTTTCCTGGCTTTCCATGCACAGCCAGATAGGCTAGCAACGCAAAGACCAACGCTTCCTTGGCATCATCATCAATGCCCACCGCCTCTGCATGTGTGGACACAACGACATGTACACCTACCTGTTGATGAATCTGCGCCGCCAAACGCCGCATCAAGGTTGGGTTACTGGTCCCACCACCACTGACGATGACTTCGGTGATAGTGGCACGGGCATGGGTTGCATAGGCATGGGCAATACTGGCGGCGGTCAACTCTGTCAGCGTTGCCATGAAATCGTGGTTGCTGATTTGCATCTGCATCGCCTGTTGATACCATTGCCAAGCAAGCTGTTGACCAAACAACTCACGGCCTGTCGTTTTGGGGAGAGGCTGCGAGAAATATGGATGATCAAGCCATGCTTCAAGCAATGCGCCATGCACATGTCCCGCAGCGGCCATGTCCCCATCCACATCATACTGTAGCTTACCATCGGTGATGGTTTGTACCGCCCAATCGAGCATCATGTTGCCGGGTCCGGTGTCAAAGGCCAAGGGCTGTACGGTGGCATCGTCCAGATTGGTGGGTGGAAGCAGGGTAACATTGGCAATACCACCGATGTTTTGAACGGCGCGCCAGCCTTGTTGAATGCCATGTAAGCCAGGTTTGGGGCGTAGCAGCAGCCAGTCAAAGATGGATGTGAGCGGTGCGCCCTGCCCACCGACAGCAACGTCGGCAACTCGAAAATTACCGACGGTTGTGATACCTGTCCGTGCCGCGATGACACTGGGCTCACCAATCTGCAATGTGCTTGTGACCTGTCCATTGCGTACATCATGCCAAATCGTTTGTCCATGACTGCCAACGAGGGCGATTTCGTTGTGTTGTATATTGTTC
Organism: Chloroflexota bacterium; assembly: GCA_039029935.1. Classification (GTDB taxonomy): domain Bacteria; phylum Chloroflexota; class Anaerolineae; order Caldilineales; family Caldilineaceae. The sequence goes on along the minus strand of JBCCFC010000276.1, from coordinate 2,312 downwards.
TCTTCAAGAATGTCAAGTGTGGCGTTGGCAAAGTATTCGCCCAATGCAAAATTGGCAACGCAGAGGGCAGCGGCGGTCGTTTCTTCACTAGATATGTCCAAAATATGGCGTTGGATGTTGTCATCCCATGCGATGGTGTCAAAGGCGAGTTGCTCAATGTGGAGGGGCGTCACCGCGTTTAATCCGCCCTGAATGTCTGCCACCGCAACATCAATGCCATCCACCGATGTACCGCTCATCAACCCAATAATTTTCATAAAGCTATACTTTACCTGCTCCTGGACCTGCGTTACAGACAAAGATGGTCGCCTGTTTCCCAGTTTTCTGTGTATAGGTTTGGTCAATCTGTTATGTAAACATCTCCACTGCATCCGCCGCAACCAACGCCACCATACAGCCGCCCCACCCCGCGCCTGTCAGTCGTGCGCCCGCCACGCCATCCAACTGTTGCGCCGTATTGACAAGCACCTCGATCTCTGGGCAACTAATCTCGTAGTCATCGCGTGCGCTGGCATGAGCTTGATTCATCAGCACTCCTAAACGCACAATGTCACCTGTGTGCTAGCGCACCCTAAATTTTGCCAATGCCTTCTCATAACGCCGTTGCTGTTCGGGCAACATATCCGCGTTATAAATGGTTCGCAACGCATCATTCATCCCGTAGCAACCTCATCCCCAACTGCCGCATCCCAAGCTGCTTGCAACATGGTGACGCTCTTGGGCATGGCCGTGTATGCGTCCTCGGCTCCTTCCATCTCAATCGATGTGAAGCCAGTGAACCCAGCATCAAGCAGGATGCGGAAGATACGTGCATAGTCAAGGTCCAGCGTGTACCATGTACCACCGCCATGATAGGTTTTGGTGTGTGCCAGCCAAATATGTGGGGCGACCATCTCCATCGCCGCGTACATGTCATCCTCAAAATAGTAGTTGCCCATGTCGAGAATACCTTTTAGCCAGGGCGAGTTGACCGTCTCAATGATGCGTAGTACACCTTGAGGCGTGGTCGTCAAGCCCCAGTGATTTTCCAGCAACAGCATCACGCCGCGCTTCTCTGCATGGGGCAGACATGCTTCAACGGCGTCGATGCACCACTTGAACCCATCCTCGTTGGTGTATCCTTCCCAAGGATCGACCCACCCTTTGGCGGCAATTAATTCATCAAAACTGCCCTGTTTGCGCCAACCACCAGAGTTGACACGGATGGAGGCAATGCCCATCTCATGCGCAAGATCGATACAATGTAGGGTATGGTCGATGTGCTTCTGACGTTCCTCCGCCTCTGCCCAAACGAAGTCTTGGTGAATGCTCAAGTTGTACATGCTCAACCCCAAGCTAAAGGCATGACGTTTGAGCTTTTGTAGATAGCCGTTGTCTTCGCTCTCCATCTGGCGGTGTAGAAGTTCAACCCCCATCAGCCCCAGTTTGGCCGCTTCATCCATCACCGTTTCGATAGGGAATTTCTCCGGCGTGAAGTGCCAGTAAGAGTAGGTTGATGTGCCTAAGCGCAGTATTTGGTTCATTTGTTTCCCCTAGAGTATTTTGTGTATCTCTTTACCACTGAAAACTATGGACAATCATCACGCCATCACGTTTTGCCTTGCGTTCTGCCTGTTGGCGCGCCATGTGCGTGACAAAGATTGGGACAATTTCACCCGCTGCAATCTCGCCCTTCTCCTGTGCCTTTTTCACTAGCAAAATATGACGCCATAGCTGTTCAAAATGGCCTGTTGCCAGCCGTGTTTTCGCCTCCCCGACCAACACAATCGGTTTATCATCTTTGGTACCCGTGCCAAGAATATTGACTTCCTGCCCTTCTACATAGCTACGCAACATCGGGTTGTTGAGTTTGATATTGTGTTCTCGCTCAAGATAAGCAGGTAGCAGACGATAGGCTTCATTTTCCAAGGAGTAACCCAACGACTCGCCAAGACCAAAAACGTTCTTATTCACATTCTCTACGTTCTTTTTGAGTGTGCCAATATCTTTTTGCATTTCTTGCCGCATTTCTTGCTGCGACTCAAATAGCACCTCTTGATTTTTGTTGAGTAACACGATTGACTCTTGCATTTTCTGCATAGACTCACGCATCTCTTGCTGAGACTCACGCATCTCCTCTTGATTTTTGTTAAGTAACACGATTGACTCTTGCATTTTCTGCATAGACTCCCGCATCTCTTGCTGAGATTCACGCATCTCTTGCTGAGATTCACGCATCTCCTGCTGAGATTCACGCATCTCCTGCTGAGACTCCCGCATCTCCTGCTGAGACTCCCGCATCTCCTGCTGAGACTCCCGCATCTCCTGCTGGG